>NZ_JBEJZY010000008.1:0-123069 GCF_040256935.1 Photorhabdus viridis | reverse complement strand
GCGCTAACATCGGGAAAGTGCCCGTCGGGGCGAGTTGATATGTTCTTTAACAGGGCGGGAAAAAGTGGCGAAGAAAAAGGCTGCTAAATCAGGGGGAAAGGTCCGCTCAACTGTATGATGGCGTCGGGATAGTGCCTAAGATCCAATTGGATTAGCAGGGGGTCTGAACTTATACACTTATGCCCCTAATCCGCTGTTGTGGATCGACCCTCTTGGGTTGATGATGTTATACAGAGGGATGCACCTTGATGAATATAACCAATTGAAGGGAACAGGAAAATGGGCTGTGGGACACGGTACTATGGAAGGTAAATGGTTTGCACAATCCTATGGAGATGCTGTTACTTGGGGTAATAAAATGGGACATGGAGGAAGTTCATTCCAGGTTGTGCAAATAAACGTTCCAGACGACATAGCTAAAAACATGCACTTCGATCCAAAATTAGATGGAATTGGCCCAGCTAGATATGCTCAATTGGAACAGTTAAATGATCCGAGAGTTAAAGTATCGTGGAGTAAAAGAGTTCAAGCTAAAAGGTGCTAAGCGATGTATCAGATCAAAGTTGAATGGATATCTGAACAAAATGGCGGAAGAAAAAATCCCCCTCCTGCTGGCCGTTATTTTGCGGTATCAAGATTTCCTGAAGATATTAATTGGCAAAATAACGCTTGGAGCGTTGTCTTTGAATTCAAATCAACGGAAAAGAAAGACAATGAATATGTAAGTGAAGGAACTGTTCGTTTTCTTATGGAAAATGCTCCTAACGAGCGTATGGAAACAAATGAATATTTTAATATATATGAAGGACCTAAAAAAGTGGCTAAGGTATTTTTACTAGGTCGAGTTTCATAACTGAAAGAAAAATCATATATAAATATTTGAGCAGTTTCCTTTTAATTACTATCTTGTACTGTAGTCGCCAATCAGTTCGCATATCCTCAGTTTAATTTCACTGAGCTGGTTTTGCTGGAGCTGATACTTGTTGCCTTATGTGGCGGGCGTCGTCGCTGTTAGGAATGAGCACCAGACAGTCGCCCAACTTTTTGGGGTCACTTCACCGGCGGCTTTACCTGCGGGCCTCGCCAGCCCGCATCAGCGGCGCAGGCAAGCTGCCCCGGCGCTGACATCGGGGAAAAAAGCGAGCTAAAATCGGTAAAGTGCTCGTCGGGGCCAGTTGGAGTGTTTTTTAGCAGGGCCGGAAAAAACGGTGGAGAAAAAGGCGGCTAAATCAGGGGGAAAGGTCCGCTCAACCGTATGATGGTGTCGGGATAGTCCCTAAGATCCGATCGGGCTGAAAGGTGGTCTGAACTTATATCAGTATGCGCCCAATCCGATGACATGGATCGATCCCCTTGGATTATCGAGAATCTATGAAGATGCTCCTTACCACGGTGAAACCGATAATGCAGTAAAAAGTAAAGCCCCAGTAAATGGTCAGGCAGCATTAGATAATTCAGTTCAAGTGAAACCTACCTCACCTCGTCGAGTTGGTGTTGATATAAGAAATAATGAAATTGTTGTTATGGATAAAACCCGCACATTATCGAGTGGTGATGAATTATTCCATGGACACGTTAGAGAATGGGATGCGTTACATAATGATCAGCAATCCGCTTTGAAAAAAGCTGAAAAAGTGAATAAAAAAGGAAAAATCAACCGGTGCTAAATATGAAGGAATATTCTAAATCTGAGTTAGAAAGTTTGTTACATTCTGGCGATGTCAAAATAGTAACTGATGCTCTTCTATATTTGACATTCAACGTTAATGACTATAGCTGGGTGCAAGAAAAATGCTTGCAACTACTTGATAATTATAATGAAGATGTTATTGGTTTAGCTATTACTTGCTTGGGGCATATAGCTCGCATTTACTCTAATATTGATCGAGATAAGGTAATCCCAGCTCTGAGGAAAAAAGCTATGGATACCCGTTTCACTGGTCGAGTAGAAGATGCGATAGACGATATTAATATATTTGTTACTAAAGAATAAAATTAAAAGCGGGTCGGAGATCCTCACGATCTTCCGGCATGACTGATGATCTACCGGGGTGAATATTCACAGTAAGCCAGCGCCGACTGGAGCTTACCGATGGCATCCTTAATCTGATACGCTTCTTCGTCATTCACCGCACAGGCGTGTATCTCCGTTCAGCACATTCTCTTAAACCCGGCGCTGACGTCGGGGAAAAATGCGCTAACATCGGCCAGGTGCACGTCGGGGCGAGTTGATATGTTCTTTAACAGGGCGGGAAAAAGTGGCGAAGAAAAAGGCTGCTAAATCAGGGGGAAAGGTCCGCTCAACTGTATGATGGCGTCGGGATAGTGCCTAAGATCCCATTGGATTAGCAGGTGGATTAAACTTATATACTTACGCGCCTAACCCAATGAGTTGGATCGATCCGTGGGGGTTAAGTGGTGAACCAATTGGCAGTGAAAATAACCCATTCAGTTCTTCAGGAGCTGCTCGTCGTGATGCCATGAGGCAGGCGGGTATTCCTACAAGTCAACACCCTGTAAGTCAATCACGAAATAGTTCCGGTCGGGAATATTCTTACGAAATAACAAAACCTGGCGGTGGTAAAGGTTTATCTTCTGTTCAAGAACAAACAATGGATATTAGCCATCCAGATAAACCTCATTGGGAAGCAGGGCAAGTTAAAACAGATGATTATGGAAAACCTCGTATGAATAAGTATGGACGTCCTCAATTGCGTAATGGAAAAGGTAAAGCTTATTATGGTAAAGGAGGATGTAAATGAATATCTCTGAATATAAAAGATCATTACTTTATAGAAAATCTCAAGGAAATGTATGCAGAGAAGAGTATTTGAATAAAATTAAATCCATTACTAATGAACTTGTAAATGTTAGTGATTTTTTAAGTTTGGAAGAAACAGACTTAATTATAAATTCATTGAAAAATAAGAAAATAATCTCAAGTGATGAAGTGGAAATTTATTCTTGTCAAGATCTTGTTTCTTTTATAAAAGAAAAGGTTACAGGAGTTTCTTATTATTTACTAATGGATGAAGAATGGAAATTCTGCGGCGCATATAAGATAAACAGGAATCTTGATTATAATCAAGATTATCATTTTAATGATTTATATTCTGATGAAATAAGGATTATAGCTTGTGATTTATCATTTCAAATCCAAATTGATTATGATTGTTCTAATATAGAATGTAGTCATATAATATATAAATAGTTATCTGTCAAAATACATATAATAAGACCGGAAGCTCTGCTATAACTTCCGGTCTTATTCATCATCTACCGTGGCGCATAGCCGCGGTAAGCCAGCGCCGTCTGGAGCTTACCGATGGCATCCTTAATCTGATACGCTTCCTCGTCATTCACCGCACAGGCCCGTATCTCCGCCCAGTTCAGCCGCTTAACCAGTTGGGCCAGGGCCAGCGCTTCAATGTGGGTTAACTGAATATCCTGTAAATGTTCAATCGCCATCGTCATCTCATGCTCTCCTCTTAACCCATAAAACCACTTATTAACGCCTGCATCTGCTGCTTAATCTCATTGAGCTGGCTCTGCTGCCGCCGGTATTGCTGATGCTGCTGTTGCGTGGCTTCACTGTCAGGAATGAGCACCAGACAGTCGCCCAACTTTTTGGGGTCACTTCACCGGCGGCTTTACCTGCGGGCCTCGCCAGCCCGCATCAGCGGCGCTGACATCGGGGAAAAAGCGAGCTAAAATCAGCAAAGTGCTCGTCGGGGCCAGTTGGCATGCTCTTTAACAGGATGGGAAAAGCTGGCGAAGAAAAAGGCTGCTAAATCAGGGGGAAAGGTCCGCTCAACCGTATGATGGTGTCGGGATAGTCCCTAAGATCCGATTGGACTAGCAGGGGGATTAAACTTATATCAGTACGCACCAAACCCCCTGACATGGATCGATCCGCTGGGTCTTGATGTCGTACGTTTACGACACTACACCAGTAATCAAGGATTCAAAGGGATACAAGAAAGTGGTGTGATTAAGGCTAGTGATCAAAATGCTGTATTTGCAACCAAAGCGAAAGGGAAACCGTTAAGTATGGCTGATGCTGCTGATAAATTTAAAATCAAACAAAATCATGGAAGGAATTATATAGATTTTGATATTGATGAAAGTAGAGTTGAGTTTAGAAAGAATGATCTAGGTGTAGAAGAATATAAGATTAAAGGTGATGTGCACTTGGATAATAAAACGACAAAATTTGTAAAGAGGTGTTAATAATGATTGAACAATCTCAACGAAGAGTAAATGATTTAAAAAAAGCATTCATGCTTATTGAGGAAATTGTTCCGACCATTGACAAGATTGGTTCAGGTTTCTCTGATAGCGATACTGTAGGTTTAGTCTTGTTGCTGTTTTTTAAAGAAAATCTTGTATTGGATAAGTTGGCAAATATACGAAAGATTATTAATAATGAACTATCGGTGAAATTGATACCTGAAGAATATGATGAATTGATCGAAAAGGATATCCCTCTCTGGATACCACCTTATAATAAATCTAAAGATGAAATCATTAATATGATAGAGAGGCTACATGACTAAATGAAATATAATTTTTCGTTAAATGATTAAGATTAAATCTGGAAGTATAACTCTCCTTCCGGATTTTATTTTTCCTACCGTGGCGAATACCCGTGATAAGCCAGTGCCAGCGCTTCAATGTGGGTTAATTGAAGTGATAAAAACATGAGATTATATTAAAACATTTAACAGAGCTAACCGCATAGCGAAAAAATAACTATAGCAACTGACCGCCATTCTGAAAAATTGTACTTATGAGTCGAATCTGCCCCATCTGGTTATTTACGGGTTGATTTGACCCAGTAAAATAATGTCAATAAAGATAAAAATTGAGTATAATCAACGTAGATAAAACATAATATATCATAATGATTAAACTGAATAAAAAAGGCGATTATACAATTTAAATTACAGTCTCTACAGGGCTCATACGCCAATTTAAACTTGTTTTACACTATCTTACCCGTTAAATAATATTACTTTTCTACGGTTTTATTTAAATCATTCCTCTTTTTATACTTTTAATGTGAATCCAAGCATCGTTATTTTTTCAAGATTTTTTCAGGAATTAAATCCTGCCAAATTAACCGTTTTATCCCTTTTTTATTGCGTTATTTTTTAGGGTCTTATTCGTAAAATAACTGACGAGAAAGCGCTTTAATATCCATCTGTTCCGATAATATTCTTTTACGTGCGGATTTCTTTTCAACTCTCTATTAATGGTTAATGATTTTCAATTAAATGCAATTCACTATCATTTTTAAAAGTTGCATTTATTATGTGAATCTACCCGATTGAAAAATTACATGACTAAATAAAATATAGTTGAACGTTCAGAAAATATGGATGCCCTTTTTTCTAGTGGTACAGAAGACATGATAGATGATATTAATATGTTCACTGTCGAAGAATAAAGTTAAAAGCCGGAAGATCTCCGCGATCTTTCTGCTTGATTAATGATCTGCCGGGTGCATATCCACGATAAGCCAGCGCTGACTGGAGCTTACAGATCGCGTCTTTGATCTGGTATGTTTCCTCGTCATTCACCGTACAGGCGCGAATCTCCGCCCAGTTCTTTGTACTTCAATTCTTTCTGCAAGTCATTTTATATGACTCAGAGGTGTCTACGAAACCTGTGTCGATTCAACCCACAACCCTTCTGATTACCTGCCTGAAACTGATGGAAATCGATTTTGATGTAGAAACGGTCAATCGGTATTGGTTGATTTTATATGGTTATAATTTCATTAAGTGACTATTTACACGCTTTTCTATTAGGCGTAGTATTGGGTGGCTTGGTGATTTTCTATACGATAGTTATCTGGTGTGAGTGAGTCATTTTAGTCACTTACTCCTTCCAAATTGCGTTGTTTTAGATGGTTCTTCTCCCTCTGATCAAGGTCAAGCAAACTGATGAACAATTATTTTTAATCTATCCAATGAAAGGAGCACAACAATACTTAACTCGTTACAGAATAATCTTTGAGTTCCTTTAGCACTAACTAAAGAGGAAAGACTATGAAAGATCACAATAGATTATCGTTATTCACGCTTTTACTGTTCACTGCCAGCGCGGCGGCATTTTCGGTGCAGAACAATTGGCCCGGCACGAAAGTAGGCGAACCAACACCGAAAGTCAAAGGGATTCCCCAAGCTCTGGCAAGGAATCTGGCTAACTTTGACGATCTTGATTTCCGTGTCTACACAGACCAAAGATGGTGGGAGCTACATAAGAGCCATGCCATGGACATTATTGTTCATTATCCTGATGGTCATACTACTAAGGGTATTCGAAAGCATATTGAAGATCTGAAGTATATGTGGACATTTGCCCCTGATAACCGAATCACAGAGCACCCGGTACGGTTTGGTACTGCTGATGCGGAATGGACCGCTGTAACGGGGTTTGATGATGGGACATTTACGAAACCCATGGTTCTCGCGGATGGTAAGGTTATTCAACCTACCGGTAAGGCGTATCACCTCCCGATGGTAACACTTGGGCACTGGAACAAAAAAGGGGTTATGGATGAAGAATATCTGTTCTGGGACGATGCTGAACTTATGAAACAAATAGGTGTTGGTAATTGATTCAACAACTTCGTACGGACTTGCTTAAGGGCGAGTCCGTAAATGTTGCAATGTACATGTTTGGGTTTTCCCCAATGGTGGTTGAGAGCATGATAGTTTGCATGCACAATTCTTTACAAAACCGGCTAGGCAGAAAAAGGCTTTGATCTGACAGTCAGCAAATGCATAAAAGTTTTCGATACTTCGAGTCTATTTCCCTCCCGCCAGATTGATGAAACTACCTGTGACATATGAAGCTTAGCCATTGCCCCGTAAACCGTCGCCCAATCGGGCGGCGATATAAGGGGAGCTAACCCGGGGTTTCCTGCGATCTGACATAGGTTTTCAACGTTTCAATCGTTGCGCCGCCTGCACTACATGCAAAATAAGATCGTGACCATAGTGCACGGGTTTTTGACTGACGAGATAAATGCGTTTTTAAAATTCTGACATGGCGGCTGCGGATAAAAAAGCCTCTCGGATTTGTTGGATCATCGTTCCATTGAGGAGCTGACGACGATATTTTGTTGTAAAGATTAAATGGACAACTAACACCCTAACGGTAAGATACTCACAGACGCTATCCAGTTGCCAAAAATGACGCCGATTAAAGCCGTTATCCATCGGGAAATCATCGGCAAGGTATCAAGTATCACCATGACACGTAGTGCGACGGGTAAATACTATGCTGCGATTCTTTGTGACGATGGTCTGGAAGTCCCAGCAAAACCCTGCCTGATAACGGACATCACCGGTCTGGATATGGGCTTGTCGCACTTTGTCATTAAATCCACGGGTGAAAAAATCGCGAATCCCCGCTTTTTGAACTGCAACAGCCGCAATCTGCGGCGGAAGCAAAAAGCCTTATCCCGAAAGAAAAAAGGAAGCGCTAACCGGGCGAAAGCGCGGTTACAGGTAGCCAGGTGCCATGAACACGTAGCCAACGCCAGAGCCGATTTTCAGCATAAGCTTTCCCGTACACTGATTGACGAAAACCAAGCGATCATTGTGGAGACGCTGAAAACGGCAAACATGATGAAAAATCATAGACTTGCCCGTGCCATCGGGGATGCAGGCTGGCACGGCTTCATCAAGAAACTGGAATACAAAGCCACAGCGGCGGGCGTCCATCTGGTCAAACTGGATCAGTGGTTCGCCAGTTCGAAAACCTGTCATTGCTGCGGTCACAAAATGCCGGAAATGCCGCTGCGTAAGCGGATCTGGCAATGCCCTTTCTGTCGAGTCGAACATGACCGCGATATCAATGCGGCGATCAACATACAGGGCAAGGGCATAACAGCATTACAGGCGGCGGGACACGTCGTTTCTGCCCACGGAGGCCAGCGTCAATCCGTCATAAAGACGGTTGCGGCCTGAGAAGTGGGAAGCCTCGCCGTTTTTTACGGCGGGGAGCAGTCACTCCGATAATAACCAAGTTATCTCTTGTGCGATTTCTACTGGTTGACCACCATGTTTTGTGGGCTGCCCGACCAATTACAAGTGTCGAGTGATAAACCCACAGGAGACCAGCTCAGTGCGGTTGGTGACTTTAGTTTTGGCAAAGATATTACGCAGGTGGGTTTTTACCGTAGACAGGGAAATATCAAGTACTTGTGCAATTCGTTTGTTACTTGAACCTTCTCTTACCAGATTAATAATTTCCTGCTCTTTAGCCGTCAGAATAGCCGGTGTTTCAGGCAGTAAATCTCTGGCGGCTAATTCAATTAATGGCAAGATAGTACTGAGGCGGTTAAAGTCTTGTGGGGTAAATGGCGTATCCCGTAATAGAGAAACGCCGGCAATAATCCGGTTATGCTGGCGGATAAATATTTCCGCAATGTCCTGTATGTTATTTGGCAGCATAAATTCATGGTAATACTTATTATTCTTCGTAAGTGTCTGTTGATCCATGCCAACCATATTTATCTCATTTTGCTGATAATTGGCAGGTCTCAGTGGATCTAATTGCTGGAAATTCGCCAGATAATTTTTATGTGTTTCGTCTGAAATACCGTACAGAATGTAATTCTCCGGGTGTAACTCATTGTTCACCAGATAGAATGCTGCTGCTGAGATAGGAATAATATGGGCAATGGTATTCAGGCAGCTACTGATTAAGGCATTTTCGCGGCTTGCCGGGGGTACGGTAGACAAGAAAGTTCTCTCTTTTAGAGTAGTACCTAATTGGATAAATCAATATCGACGACTAATCCAATGCTAATTAAAATTCAGAATTAACACAAAACAAACATATTAATAACGTGATGTGGGTTGCAATAAACGAAATTTCCTAAGGTGATGATAACTAACTCATCACACTATGTTGGTACATATCTGAAATAATTTCTTTATGTATTAATAAACGGCTTTGCTTTTTATTGATTGATATTTAAATGGTTATTTTTATTTTCCTCTATTTGTTTGTATTTTTCGTCATGCTTATCCTATGACTCATCCCCCTTTGGGTATCGTTCTTTAGGACGATGGTCGGTATTCCTGTTCACTTTCTATAGTGTATTTATCCTCGATAAAGTTTACAAAAAATTCACATATGAACCATTGTGAGCGTTATTTTTACGACCGGAATAAAAGGGAACATGATGAATATGTCAACGCGGCTTACTTCGCATATTGAAAAGGGAGTGGTAGGGTTTCCTACCACACTGGCAAGTTCCGTCGGAGTTATCATGGCAAGCCCGGTTATTCTGACCGTGACAAGTGGTTTTGGCATTGGTGGTGATACTTTCGTTCTGGCAATGCTGATCAGTTTTATCATGATGCAGGCTCAGGTGACGACGTTTGCTGAAGCGGCAGCTATTTTGCCTACATCCGGCTCTGTCTATGATTATATCTCTTGTGGGATGGGACGGTTTTGGGCGATTACCGGTGCGCTTTCAGCTTACTTAATTGTCCATATTTTTGCTGGTACGGCAGAAACAATCCTGTCCGGCGTTATGGCGTTAGTTAATTTTGAGAACCTCAATACGGTAATAGAAAGCCATAACGCTTCGTGGATGGTGGGGGTTGGGCTGGTTATTACATTTGGATTACTGAATGCGCTGGGTATTGAAGCGTTCAGTAAAGTCGAAATTGTGCTGACATTCTGCATGTGGAGCACGTTGGTTATTTTCAGTATTTGTGGGTTATTGATACCGTTTGCTGTTCCGCTGGAGAGTTGGTTTGGTGAAGGGCTGAATCTGAGCGATCCATTGGCGGTCCTGAGTCTGGTGGGTATGGCGATGTTTATGTTTGTCGGTTGTGAGCTGGTGACGCCGATGGCGCCTGAAATTAAAAACTCTGCAAGAGTGATTCCACGGGCAATGATGACTGGCTTGTGTGGCGTGGCTTTTTGTATGTGTATATATGGGGCGTCAATCAGTCATCAGGTGGAAAATGTGCTGGTGGATGCGGAAAATAATGTTCGCTTACTGGAAACGCCAATGGCGATCCCTGCTTTTGCCGGTCAGGTGATGGGTGATTTTGGTAAATATTGGATTGGTATCGGATTATTATTGGCGGGAGCGGCAACGATTAATACCCTGATGGCGGCGGTGCCTCGTATTCTCTACGGTATGGCATTGGATGGCGCATTGCCGCGTATTTTCGCTTACCTGCATCCACGTTTTAAGACGCCAATATTTGGGATTCTGGTTGCAGTGATGATCCCTTGTTTACATGCCTTTATTATTCAGGGTGATTTGAGCCGGATTATGCCATTGGTGCTGGCTGCTGTTTGTGCCTGGTGTGTGGCTTATTTGCTGGTGACATGTTCAGTGATATTACTGCGTATCCGTAGGCCTGATTTGCATCGTGCCTATAAATCACCGTTTTTCCCGTTACCTCAGATTATCTCCAGTGTGGGTATTATCCTGGCGATTATTCATATCACTCCGCCGGGAATGAACCCAAGTGAAGTGTATATTCCATTCGCCATCATATTGGGTCTGACGGCCAGCTATGCTTTGTTCTGGACGTTATGTGTACAACGAGTGAATCCGTTTAAACCCGTACCCGTTGAGCAGGTGCTTTCGCATACTTTTGCTAAAGGTGAATTGCCGGAGGTGAAACTTGAGCCGCTTCGTTCTCTTGTTTGATCGTGTGTGGCGGCGGCTGAATAAGCCCCGCTATCCTATCGGCTATCATGCCGGTGTTACCCTGAGCCGGCTGGAACAGAATCTGTCACCTTATTGTTGTGAGCGTTTATCAGCAAAAAGTATGCAAATCATTTTGCCTGATGGATTACAGATCGAAGTTTGTGAAAAGCCGAAAGCGTTGTTTCTGGCCTACATTGTAAGTTGTTGTTTTCGCTTGCACGGGATAACGTCACTTAAGGAAAAAATAGTTATTAAAGCCAAAGTTAAAGGGATATTTCGGCGGAAATCGGTGACTTATTATTGTTGTCGGGGGGCAGAATCTGGACAACAGGTTATTGATTTACTTAATCAGTATCCATTAATCGGTGAAACGTTGGCGGAATTGGATTTTCGGGATCTCACATTGAATATTTATCAGGGACAATGGCAGTTTGAGGTGGAGCATTTTGCTGCTTCTGAGATTGTCAGCCGGTTGCCAGCCAGTCGTCGTTATTTACGCCTAACGGTTGAGCAATGTCATCTGTTGCTCAGTACATTACTGATGTTTAGTCAGCTAATGGGAAAGCTTTAATTCAGGCAATTTTTCTGCGTTGTGAAGATTAGGAAAAACATCGATTTGGGTTTTCTATCGCGATACGTGAGTTTATATTAATCCTCATGGCGAAAAAGGTATATTCACAATAAATCGTATTCTTATGGATAAACTAAGATAGATATCACAAATACCCCGAAAATTTATTAAAATACTTTATCGAATCACTGTTATTCCATTTAGACTTGTATATATCAAATAAAAAACAAAAAAATAATATAAATAGGAAAATTTAAATGGCAGTAACAATTCCGGAACCTTATGGTATAAAAGTTATTGAATCTATTAAAATGACGATAAAACCATATCGTATTGTTATTTCTAACCACCTTTTTGATACGACAAAAGCTCATGTTGAAATTACCGGAGGGCAAGCAAAAAACTGCATCTTTAATACAGCCATTAATACTAATATACCGGATGATTGGAAAATTAATTTTGATTTGGAACAATTGGCTGGTGAAATTAGAAAATCTGGCCAGGAAATTGCTGCTATTACGATCATGTGTAATAGTGTCGGTGGGTAACCTATCTCTATGGACAATATACGTTCAGCATCAGCTTTAGCCAGAGAAGCGGGAATTCCGATTGTCAGCAATATGTTCAATGAAGCAGACATGTTTACTATGTCTGCCAAGAAAGACGGCATGGTCAATACTGGTGGCCTATGTTGTTTCCGTAATGATGAGAATTTATTTCGCAGTGTCCAATTAAGATGTGTCCTAATGGAAGGGTTTGTGACTTATGGCGGGTTGGCCGGAGTTCTTTGTAATGCGCTTTATACTGAGAGTGGCGTCAGGGCCGTTGAAATTGGTTCTTTAATGATGGGACGAAATCCTGCCACAGATGAGCAAGAGCCTTTTCTGTTTGAATTGATGCGCCTGACTATTCCCCGGCGTACATATACCAATAATCATATGGACTATGTTGCGGAGTCTCTTCAAAGAAATACCCAGAAAATAATTGACCACTGATTTATTTAACGTTGATCAAATTTCGGAGGAAATAATAATGTCCAAAACAGGTGAGCAATATATTGAAAATCTGCGTGATGGCAGAACTGTTTTTCTTAATGGAGAAAAAGTGACTAATCATGTAGATCACCCTGCTTTTAGAAATGTAATCAGGACCGCAGCTTCACTTTATGATTACCAGGCAGAACATGCCGATCAGATGAGATTCGAAACACCTGGCGGCAAGAATGTGGGTTTATATTGGGAACTTCCGGATACCCGGGAGAAATTGATTGCCAGAGGCAATGCTGCGTATGCTTTGGCAACCCGGAGTGGTGGCTGGTTAGGCAGGAGTCCGGATCATGTTGCTTCAGTTATTACCGGAATGATAACTCACCTGGAAGTATTTGAAGAATATTCCAGAGAAAGAGCAGAGGCATTAAAAAACTACTACTTATATGCCCGTGACAAAGATCTTTATTTGGCTTTCACATTAGTTAATCCACAAGGCGATCGATCTAAAACACCCAGTAAGCATACAAAAAATTTATTCCACACTCTCGGTGTGCTGGAGGAAAAACCCCAGGGAATCATTGTTCGGGGGACGAAGATGTTAGGGACAGCTGCAATTCTTGCAGAAGAAGTTTTTGTTAGTGTGTTCAATCCACTCAAAGAATCAGCTGATGATAAATATGCTTTGTCTTTTGCATTGCCTTTGAATACTAAAGGAATAAAAATTCTTTCCAGAAAATCCTATGAAATAGGGAGCAATAAATTTGATTCCCCTTTAGCTCATCAATTTGATGAAAACGATGCGGTTATTTATTTCGACGATGTTCTCGTTCCGTGGGAAAGGGTTTTTGTTTATAAAAATATTAACATGTGTCGTCGTCAATTCGAATCAACTGCCGCCGAAGTTTTAGGGGATGGTCAAAGTCTGGCCCGATATGCCGTTAAGCTGCATTTTTTGGCTGGTTTGGCCCATGCGCTTACTGAAGCCACAGGAGTTAATGAGTTTCCTGCTGTTCGCGAGTCGTTAGCAGAGCTTGCTTGCTACGCCACTAATATTGAAGGGCTTTTCCGTGGTTTGTTTCACAACCCGGATCGACACAATGGGTACTATATTCCCAATCAATTACAATTATATGCTTGTCAGGTCGTTGCTCAGTCAATTTATCCCAAAGTGATAGAAAACATCAGAAAACTCTCGGGAGGTGGTGTGATTATGTTACCGTCAAGTTATGTTGACTTAGCAAACCCAGAGATCCGTTGTTTAATAGAAAAAACACAATATTCAACCTTACTGGAACCCATTGAACGAGTAAAGTTGCTGAAATTAGTCTGGGATGCCGTTGGCTCTGAATTTGCCTCACGTCACATTCAATATGAAATGTTCTATTCTGGAGCCCATTTTGTTGCTCTGTCTCGTCTTTATGGACGATATGACTGGAATTTAGCTAAGAGTATGAGCAAAGAGATTTTGGATTCCATTTCGGTTAATTAAATTTTGCAGTTGATAATCATACTGTTTGACTAAGTTTAATTTAGTGAGTGGTTAAACAATTTTATCTTTTGTTGCATTTCAGGGGGTTGAAGCTCCGGTGGAACGTACCATCATTTCAGGCTCCAGCTATGGTGGACTGGCATCTTCATGGGTTGCATTTAACCACCCTGAGTTGTTCGGTAATGTCCTTAGCAAAAACGGCTTCGTTTCTATTTACAGGCCGGCTTGTTTGAAGTCAGCCGGGGTGAATTGGAAGGTATTCTGCATAATAACCGTTGCATGAAAAAAACGTTATTGCAGCAGGATTATCCGGTTGAGTCTAGTGAAGTCTTCAGTGGTCACAATTATGTCTCATGGTGTGAGACGCTTTATCATGGAACACAGTTGTTGGTAGCAAAATGGTAAATTGGATCTATTTTCTTCACATAATTGTCACATAGTTTATTTAGTATCTTTTTGTCTGATGATGATTTTTACTTTAATTGATTTTCTCAAGGAAATCCTATGTCTCAAAAATATACGAAAAGTTTGGTTGCAGTGATGATATCGGCCTTAATTTCAAGTGCCAGTTTGCCTGTATTGGCAGCGGGTGAGCAGGGGGCTAATCAAATTATGGCGGAAGGCCGGGCGGTAAAAGGTAATATTACGGAATTTGGTGGTGCTCGCCGTATGGGTCACAATCAAATTGAGGCATTAAAAGCGGCAATTAATAACAATAAAGCCAAGAATGTTATTTTGTTTATTGGTGATGGTATGGGAGATTCTGAAATTACTATCGCCCGTAACTATGCAGAAGGCGCCGGTGGATTCTTCAAAGGGATTGATGCTTTACCATTCACCGGTCAATATACTCACTATTCTCTTGATAAAAAGACCCAGAAACCCAATTATGTGACTGATTCAGCCGCTTCTGCCACAGCTTGGGCTTCCGGTACAAAAACCTATAATGGCGCGCTGGGTGTTGATGTATTTGGTAAAGATCATCAAACCTTGCTTGAGTTGGCAAAAATGAATGGCAAAGCGACAGGTAATGTAACAACGGCGGCAATTCAGGATGCAACACCGGCGGCACTTTATGCCCATGTGACCAGTCGTCAGTGTTATGGCCCAAAAGAGACAACTGAAAAATGCCCGACTAATGCACTGGAAAATGGTGGACGCGGTTCCATCACCGAGCAACTATTGGTGGCCCGTGCAGATCTAACATTGGGAGGAGGCGCCAGAATTTTCACCCAGAAATCGGTTGCCGGCGCTGGAAAGGGTAAAACTTTGGAAGAGCAGGCACGGGAACAAGGTTATCAGTTGGTAAGAGATGTTAACTCTCTGAATTCAATTGCGGCAGCAAACCAGAAAAAACCGCTGTTGGGTCTGTTCCATGAAAAAAATATGGATATTGCCTGGGAAGGGCCTAAAGCGGTTTATCACGGTAATATTGATAACCCGCCGGTGAGCTGTAAAGTTAACGCCAAACGGAATCCTGATGCGCCAACGTTGGCACAGATGACAGAGAAAGCCATCGATCTATTGCAAGAAAATGAGAATGGTTTCTTCCTGCAAGTAGAGAGCGCTTCTATCGATAAACAGGATCACAAAGCTAATCCTTGTGGACAGATTGGTGAAACAGTCGTATTGGATCAAGCGGTTCAAGTTGGTTTGAAATATGCCCGTGAACATGGTGATACATTGGTTATTGTTACAGCCGATCATGCCCACTCTAGCCAAATTATAGAAGCTGATGTGAAATCTCCGGGACTAACTCAGGCATTAATTACCAAAGATGGTTCAATAATGGCGGTTAGCTACGGTAACTCTGAGGGTAAAGATCAGGAACATACGGGTACTCAACTTAGGGTTGCCGCTTATGGTCCTCAGGCCGCCAACATTGTTGGTTTGACTGACCAGACAGACTTGCATTTCACCATACGTGATGCGATGGAGTTGAAGTAATTTTTGCTAGATGATGTATTGAGTGGTAAAAGTTGAGAATAAGGTTTTTTTTAAATCCTACCCGTTAGTCAGATTTTCTGATTAGCGGGTAGACCTGTGTACCAGTCTCATAACCCCAAATACCTTATAAATCCGATAAAAAGGTTAACATCATTAATGTCAGACATTCGCCTGTATATGCTGCAAACCGGATCCATCAAATGTAAGGTTCACAATATTAAGATGAATCAGGGGAATGGCGCCGATTATGAAAAATTGCACTTATTAGTCGAATCCGCCGTATATGGATAATATTGCAATAGATAAATTAAAATAAGATATATAACCTCGATTAAAATAATATTTAATTGATTTTCGGAGCAATACAATAAGTAGGGAAATTAACTATAGGTTACATGTTAGTTAATTAAAGGGTTATTCTGGGGAATGAGAAATGAAATTACCTCACTAAGCTAATGGGTTTGAGTCCACCACGCTAAATTCTGGAATGACGAATACTACCTATTGATTGCAACTAGCTTGTACTTCACACTTTTTCATATATGATATTGGTAATCATTATCATTTAGATTGGTGCAAGTTATGATCAGGGTTAAAGATAGAGAAAGATCGCTTTTCTGGCAGGGTATCACCAGTTTGTGGGGAATAGGTTTATCCAGTCTGGCCGGAATGCTATTCGTCATCGTCAATCCTGGGGTTGAGCAGCTTAAAATTGGGATTGTCATCGCGATGCTATTGACTTTATTTATGCTGCTGAACCAGAAGTCACGCCATTTTCTGTTAATACCATCGGGGTTTGCTGTGCTGTGTGTCTTATTAGCTGGAGCGCACCGGTTTGGCTGTTTTTGATGTTTTGTTGAAGAAAAAATGGGGGCGAAGGAAGGTTGCTACGGAAAATGAACAGATTGGTGCGAAAGGAGGGACTTGAACCCTCACGTCCGTAAGGACACTAACACCTGAAGCTAGCGCGTCTACCAATTCCGCCACCCTCGCAGGTACTGTTATTTCTTGTTGCCGAATGTAATCAGCGGTTGTCTGATTTGGTGCGAAGGGGGGGACTTGAACCCCCACGTCCGAAAGGACACTAACACCTGAAGCTAGCGCGTCTACCAATTCCGCCACCCTCGCAAATTCAGACACTATCAGCTAGTCGCTTGATAGCATGGGGGCGAATTCTAGAGGTTTTGCAGCCCACGTCAATCATTATTTATTACAGCGTTGGATGATTGACGTAAAAATCATCATTCTTTACGATTTTGTTAATACAGTCTGTCCGTGGGCCAGGGACAGACTGAATAAATCAGAATCTTTTCGTTGCTTGATAAACTTTAAATTTACCCGTCTGAGCAATGACTTCATGATTGCCAAACGTTTTATCCAGTAAATCGGGATAAGGCAGGAAAGCGTTGGCGACAATCCGCAGTTTGCCTCCGGGTTTAAGGTAGTTAGGCGCTTGGCGGATCAGGTCATCCGCTGCTTGTAAATTGGTTTTTAGTCCATCATGGAAGGGGGGATTAGAGATAATCCAGTTGAATTTATCTTCAATGTTGGAATAAACGTTACTGACAACAACATGACCTTCCAGTTTATTGGCTTTTAACGTCGCTTTACTGGACGCAATAGCCGCTGCATTGACATCACTGAGAGTAAGCGCTAACTCAGGGTTTTTCTTACCCAATACGGCGGCCAGAACACCAGCGCCACATGCGACATCCAGTAAGTTGCCAGAGAGAGGCTTGTCAAACGTGGAGAGGAGTAAACGGCTACCAACATCCAGTTCATCCTGGCTGAATACCCCCGGTAAAGTATTCACAGTCACGTTTTCCACCTGATAACTGTTCCACCAGTTTTCCTTATCAAACAGAACTTCGTGTTCCAACTGTCCATAAAACAGGCTACAACGGCGGGCACTGTCGATTTTCCGGAAAGTGGCCATACCTTCCATCAGTTTGTCTACACTGCGTACTCCACTACGGTTTTCGCCGACAACGAAAATATCAATACCTTTTGGCAGAACAGAAAATAGGCTGCGTAACTGAAAGCGAGCTTCCTGCTTACTTTTGGGCCAATAGTAGATTAGGGTGTCGCAACTCTGGGTAAATCCCTTTTCTGCTACCAGACTGAACAAGGCATTATCGCCCAGAGTACGGATCAGTGATTGCCAGTGATGATACTGGTTAGTATGTACTCGCATACTTGCAACATCAATTTGGGTTGCCAGTGCGTCCTGGATATCACCGGCAAAAAGCAGGTGATGAGAGCCAAATTGCTCACGGTGACGTAAAATAACTTCACTGGCAGGGGTTAACGCAGACATTTGTCTATAGCTCCTTTAATGTTCTTTATGTTCTGTGCCAAGTATCAGGGATGGGTAAATCTAAAGCCCAATATTGGCGCAGATAGTGGCCTCTGATAACATGTTACTGATTATTTTTTACAGCAGGTGAATAAATATGGTAACCCGGCGCGACAGGTTATTAGCTCAATTGGGGATTACCCAATGGAGCTTGCGTAACCCGGCGGTTTTGCAAGGTGAGTTAGCAGTCCACTTACCCGATACCACCCGTCTGCTGATTATTACTAATGACCAAATTGATTTAACTAATTCATTATTAATAGATATTTTCACAGCTATGGGGCTGGATAAATCCTCTGTTTACTGCATTACATCAGATAATATTGCGATGTTACCGGAACAGGTTAAGTGTCCATGTTGGCTGCTGGGGGTGGATATTACACTATCATGGCAGGGAATTTCTTTGAGAAGCCCTGCATTAAATGATTTATATTGTGACGGGAAGGCAAAACGTTCCCTTTGGCGGCAGATTTCGCAACATGAACAACATTTCTCTATTAACTCCCGCTGATCTCCCATCCGCTTTTCTGGTTGAAAAAGCCAGTCATGCGTTTCCGTGGAGTGAAAAAACATTTTTCAGTAATCAGGGCGAGCGGTATCTGAATTATAAAATAGTGATTAATGAACAGCTTATTGGTTTTGCTGTAACCCAATTGATATTAGATGAAGCAACCCTGTTTAATATTGCGATTCATCCCGATTATCAAGGTCAAGGCTACGGTAAAGCGTTATTAGCGTATTTAATAGCAATTTTGCCTGGGCAGGGGATTAATACTTTATGGCTTGAAGTCAGGCAATCGAATTGCTCTGCTATTAGGTTGTATGAACAGTCAGGATTTAATCAAGTTACTGTCCGTAAGAATTACTATCCTGCTGCGACAGGTAAAGAAGATGCCATCATCATGGCGTTGCCGTTGTTTGCTTAATAAGTGCGATAAAATTGATTGATTGTTTATAGCACCAATTTCAGCGAAAATGAGCGCCAATTTTTCATTCACCCACGGGTTTGGCAGCTGTTTTCCTTGCGGGGAAGCGTCTAATGTTAAGTACAAGCCCGTTTACAAAGCAGAAGATTGTTATTGATGACAAATTCCCCTTTTCAGCAGGAAGTCGCTAAACGGCGAACTTTTGCGATCATTTCTCACCCTGACGCAGGGAAAACAACTATTACTGAAAAAGTGTTGTTGTTCGGACAGGCGATTCAGAAAGCCGGTACGGTAAAAGGCCGTGGTTCAAATCAGCACGCCAAATCCGACTGGATGGAAATGGAAAAGCAACGCGGTATCTCCATTACCACGTCTGTGATGCAGTTTCCTTACAGCGATTGTCTGGTTAACCTGCTTGATACGCCGGGACATGAAGACTTCTCCGAAGATACTTACCGTACATTGACGGCTGTTGACTGTTGTTTGATGGTCATTGATGCCGCTAAAGGGGTTGAAGATCGTACACGTAAACTGATGGAAGTAACCCGCCTGCGCGATACTCCAATTCTGACGTTCATGAACAAGCTTGATCGCGATATCCGTGATCCAATGGAACTGATGGATGAAGTAGAAAATGAGTTGAATATCGCTTGTTCCCCAATCACCTGGCCGATTGGCTGTGGTAAATATTTCAAAGGGGTTTATCACCTCTATCTTGATGAAACTTATCTGTATCAGACCGGAAAGGGTCATACTATTCAGGAAGTTCGCGCTATCAAGGGGCTGAATAATCCTGAACTGGATGCGGCGATTGGTGAAGATCTGGCTAAACAATTGCGTCAGGAGCTGGAACTGGTTCAGGGGGCTTCCCATGAATTTGATCATCAGGCATTTTTGCAAGGTGAACTGACGCCGGTATTTTTCGGTACCGCGTTGGGTAACTTCGGTGTTAACCATATGCTGGATGGTTTGGTTAAATGGGCGCCCGCGCCGATGCCTCGTCAGACTGATGCGCGCGAAGTCTCCGCTCAGGAAGATAAATTCACCGGATTTATCTTTAAGATCCAGGCCAATATGGATCCTAAACACCGTGACCGCGTGGCTTTCATGCGTGTGGTGTCAGGTAAATATGAAAAAGGCATGAAGCTGCGTCAGGTAAGAACGAAGAAAGATGTGGTGATTTCTGATGCGCTGACATTTATGGCAGGTGATCGCTCTCATGTGGATCATGCCTACCCGGGAGATATTATCGGTCTGCATAACCACGGCACAATCCAGATTGGTGATACCTTTACTCAAGGGGAAGATCTGAAATTTACCGGTATTCCTAACTTTGCTCCGGAATTATTCCGGCGTATCCGCCTGCGCGATCCTCTGAAACAGAAACAGCTGCTGAAAGGGTTGGTTCAACTCTCTGAGGAAGGTGCGGTACAGGTATTCCGTCCACTGACAAATAACGATTTGATTGTGGGAGCAGTAGGTATTCTACAGTTTGATGTGGTTGTTGCCCGTTTGAAAAGTGAATACAACGTTGAAGCCTTATATGAACCGGTAAACGTTTCAACGGCTCGTTGGGTTGAATGCCATGACGCGAAAAAACTGGAAGAGTTTAAGCGTAAGAATGAACAAAACTTGGCGCTCGATGGGGGTAATAATCTGACTTATATTGCACCCACTATGGTTAACCTGAATCTGACCAGTGAACGTTATCCTGACGTCAATTTCCGCAAGACTCGGGAGCATTAATATTTTATAAGGCTAACAATGGGTTAGCCTTTTTCTTTACAAAAATATATGTAACACAAGAATAATTTATAATTTTAGTCGGTAAGATTCGTCTTATTTTATAGCTCTTTGCTTAATTTTCCTGTTATTATTTCTTGGTCTTTCGCTGTATTGATGTTTTTATTTTCCAATTTAACTTAGCTCTTGGAGGTAATAACCTATTTTTAATTCTAATGCGGATTGTGATTCTGTTTAGATGGCTTTATAGATTCAGAAATCTAACCGACAAAAGGAAGGTATAAGATGAAGAATGTTAAATTGACTCACACATTGATGGCTGTTGTTTTGGGTACAGCCTTGGTCAGCAGTAGTGTGCTGGCGGAAGAGTCTTTTAAAAATAAAGCGACGCAAGCACTCGACAGTGCTGGTCAGAAAATCGATGACTCCATGAAAAGCGTCGATGGTTACATGGATGATAGTGCTATCACAGCGAAGATTAAAAGTGAGTTGTTGGCGGAAAAAGGTATCAACAGCACCGGCATCGCGGTAAAAACAGAAAAAGGAGTTGTTTATATTTCTGGTTTTGTGAAAAGCGAGCAGCAATCCAGAAAAGTGCTGGATGTTATCTCTAAAGTGAAAGGGGTCAAATCTATTCAAAACGGTCTGACCATAAAAAAATAATATGTTTTTCTAATTTGGTGGTTGTTTTCCATTCAAATAATTTTGTTTTGTACTAATCGGATATGCGCCCTCACCAGGGGTTTTTATCAAAATATTGACTACGTAGCACCATAATATAATGACGGATAATAACTTCCCAAGTTATGCTCTCTATCCGTCATTTATTTTCTTGGGGGACTGCGTGGGGAAACGTATACCGATAACTTTGGGAAATATTGATCCATTATCCCATAAATATAAATCGCATATTAAATCTGGAAAGGTTGCACTTGTTTGTGAGGGGGGAGGGCAGCGCGGCATTTTTACTGCTGGTGTGCTGGATGAATTTATGCGTGTTGAATTTAACCCGTTTGATCTATTGCTTGGTACTTCGGCGGGTGCACAGAACCTTTCAGCCTATATTTGTGGGCAGCGTGGATATGCCCGGCGGGCTATCAGCCGTTATACGACCAGACCTGATTTCTTTAACCCTCTACGTTTTGTTCGTGGTGGTCATTTAGTTGATTTAGATTGGTTTTTAAAGACCGTTTCTCAGGAACTTCCCTTGGATATCCCCGCCGCTTTACGCAAGTTTGACGCCGGATGTGAATTTTATATGTGCGCGTGTCGTGCAGATAATTTTGAACCAACCTATTTTCATCCTGATGGGAAGAATTGGCTGGAAGTGATTAAGGCGTCAAGTGCTATTCCTGGGCTTTATCGCAATGGTGTGACGATTGATGATGTCGTTTATTATGATGGTGGTATCAGTGACGCCATTCCAGTGGAAGAGGCGTATCGCCGTGGTGCTGATACAATAGTCGTGATCCGCACTGTTCCTTCGCAGCTCTATTACACGCCTGATTGGATGAAACGGATGGAACGCTGGCTAGGGGATAGCAGCCTGCAAAAGATGGTACGGATGTTACAGCAACATGCGAGAAGCTATTACCGCACACAGAAATTTATTGAGAATCCACCTGATGATGTGCAGATCTTTGAAATCTATCCGCCTGCGCCATTAACTGCCAGTGCATTAGGCAGTCGTTTGCCGGCGCTGAATAAGGATTATCATCTTGGGCGTCGTTGCGGTCGTTATTTCCTGGCGACGGTTGGTCATGCATTTGTTGGTGATAAGTTTGGTATGGCGGAGCGTAAAAATTATCGTTTGAGCCGTCATGTCTTGCGCCAGAGTGGAGAAAATAGCATTTTGGTTAAATCACCAACTGCATTGGCGGAATCGCCAGAACAGATGAATAATGGGTAGTTTTATGTTCATTGATACCCACTGCCATTTTGATTTTCCCCCGTTTCATGATGACGAACGGCAGAGCCTGCAACGGGCGGCACAGAATGGTGTGGATAAAATTATTGTTCCCGCAGTGAGTGGGAAAAATCTGCAACGGGTATCTGAACTGGCTCGCGCTTATCCGGAGATTTATGCGGCGTTGGGCTTGCATCCTCTTTATATTAATGAACATCAGGAATCGCATCTTGCCGATCTGACGCGATTACTGAAACAGAAAAATAAAAAGCGGGTGGCTGTCGGAGAGATTGGCCTCGATCTCTATATGGCTGAACCTCAATTTGAAAAACAGAAAGAATTGCTGTGCGCTCAATTGCGGCTGGCAAAACAGTGTGAATTGCCTGTCATACTTCATTCCAGAAAAAGCCATGATCAACTGGCCGCGATCCTGAGAAGAATCGACCTTCCCCGTACCGGCGTAGTACATGGATTCGCCGGTAGTTTATCTCAGGCAGAGGTTTTTATCCGTTTGGGATACTACATCGGGGTAGGGGGAACCATTACTTATGAAAGAGCGCAAAAAACCAGACGCGCAGTTGCTGAACTTCCTTTAACTTCTCTTGTGCTGGAAACAGACGCACCGGATATGCCGCTTTTCGGGTTTCAGGGAGAACCTAACCGACCAGAAAGAATTGCCCGGATTTTTGCTTCATTATGTGAGCTTCGCCGTGAATCTCCTGACGCAATCGCCGCCCAACTTTATAGTAACGGTGTTGAGTTATTTGGGTTGAATAGTTAAGTGGTATATCATAAAACTTTAACTGCGCTTACCTGATAATCATCTCTTAATTGTTCATTATTTTTCCATCCCGATGGTTAGATTATCTTATTGCAGATTATTTCTGCAATTTTGTGTGATTTACATCACATTTATCGTTTTTGCATTGCTTTTTTCAGTGGGTATTTGTGATGTAGATAGCTTGTTCATTCCGATGACTGAGTATAATCAGCGCCGAAACAGTGTCAGTGAACATTGACATTCTTACTGACATATTTAATTTATTATTAAGTGAACAGGGATTCTTCCAATGCAACTCTTTATGAGCCTGGTCGGGATGGTAGTGCTGATCTTGATCGCAGTACTTTTTTCCAGTAACTATCGCGCTATTAAACTTCGTACCGTCCTTGGTGCTTTTTTGATTCAGGTCGCTATCGGCGCTTTTGTACTTTATATTCCCGCAGGCAAGATAATATTAATGGGTATGTCTGAGGGAGTTTCCAGTGTTATCCAGTATGGTCAGAAAGGAATGGATTTTATTTTTGGTGGATTAGTTTCCCCCAGAATGTTTGAACTGTTTGGTGGTGGTGGTTTTGTTTTCGCCTTGCGTGTACTGCCGATTATCGTTTTCTTCTCTTCACTGATTGCTGTTTTGTACTACATCGGTGTTATGCAGCTTGTTATCAAAGTATTGGGTGGCGGCCTGCAAAAAGTTCTCGGCACTTCACGTACCGAATCTTTGTCAGCAACAGCAAATATTTTCGTAGGTCAAACTGAGGCGCCATTGGTTGTTCGCCCTTATATCGCCACTATGACCCAGTCTGAACTGTTTGCGGTTATGTGTGGCGGCCTGGCATCTGTCGCAGGTTCTGTACTGGCCGGTTATGCATCAATGGGCGTACCGTTGGAATATCTGATTGCGGCTTCCTTTATGGCGGCTCCAGGCGGTCTGTTATTCGCTAAACTGATGGTGCCTGAAACTGAAAAGTCGCAAGACACTGTTGATGCGATGTCACTGGTCGCTGAATCGGAACGTCCTGCTAACATTATCGATGCCGCTGCTTCTGGTGCCGCTTCCGGTATGCAATTAGCACTGAACGTCGGTGCAATGTTACTGGCGTTTGTTGCCCTGATTGCGTTAGTAAACGGTATTCTTGGTGGTATCGGTGGCTGGTTTCATTACCCACAACTTTCTCTTGAATTGGTGCTGGGCTGGATTTGTGCGCCTATTGCTTACCTGATTGGCGTTCCATGGCATGAAGCAACAGTTGCTGGTTCCTTTATCGGCCAAAAACTGGTTGTGAACGAATTCGTCGCCTTTATGAACTTCGGCCCATATTTGCAATCGGATGATGTGGTTGCGGCTGCGGGTTTACAGGTTCTGTCAGGTCATACCAAAGCCATCATCTCCTTTGCACTGTGTGGTTTTGCTAACCTTTCTTCTGTCGCTATCCTGCTGGGTGGTTTGGGCGGTATGGCGCCGAGTCGTCGTGGAGACGTCGCTCGCCTGGGGATGAAAGCAGTAATAGCAGGTACATTATCCAACCTGATGAGTGCAACCATTGCCGGTTTCTTCCTAGCACTGTAACTTTGTTGCAATATGCAGGTGGGATAACCCCGCCTGCAATCCATTTTCCTTCCAATTAACCCATGATGAAAAACAGTACCTGCCATACCCCTTTGTTTGGCAATGCGTTATATTTTTTATCGTGTACTATTTGATGACAGGAAGGTGTGATTGGCGGATAAACCGGATAGTGCGCACACTTAATGTGATTTACATCACATATAAAATTGTTATCTTGCAAACTACATTGTATTAATGTGATGTTTGGCACGATTTTTTGAACGTTTAAATGTTCAAATAATATTATGCCAATATTTTATGGATACAGGCGAGGCTCGTATTAAGGACCATAAGCTGAAAAGAGCATAGTGCGGTGAAAAGGAGTTCAACTGTCGCGGTGGGCATCCCACGGTTACATCTTCAAGGAACCAAGTCCGCTCGCCAACAAATAATCGTTTAAAAAAATGTGTGGTTCTGGCGTAAAGCCGGCCGCAATAATAACGTTGGAGAGTTTTATGACCGATTTAACCGCAGCAGCGCAGCGTGCGCTGAGTTTGATGGATTTAACGACACTTAATGATGATGATACAGATGAAAAAGTGACGGCATTGTGTCATCAGGCGAAAAGCCCGGCGGGTAACACGGCGGCTATCTGTATCTACCCGCGTTTTATTCCTCTGGCGCGTAAAGTGTTGCGTGAACAGGGTACCCCTGAAATCCGTATTGCAACAGTGACAAACTTCCCACACGGTAATGACGATATTGAGATCGCTGTAGCTGAAACCCGTGCCGCGATTGCTTATGGTGCTGATGATGTTGACGTGGTTTTCCCATACCGCGCATTGATGGCCGGTAATGAACAAATTGGTTTTGATCTAGTTAAAGCCTGTAAAGAAGCCTGCGTGGAAGCGGGTGTTTTGCTAAAAGTCATTATCGAAACAGGTGAACTGAAAGAAGTCTCTCTGATCCGTAAGGCGGCTGAAATTTCAATTAAAGCAGGCGCCGATTTTATCAAAACCTCCACCGGCAAAGTACCGGTTAACGCCACACTGGCAAGTGCGGAAATCATGATTAAGGTTATTCATGAGATGGGGGTAGGTAAAACCGTTGGCTTCAAACCGGCGGGTGGTGTGCGTACCGCAGAAGAAGCAGCACAATATCTGGCATTGGCTGATCGCATTATGGGTGATAAATGGGCTGATGGCCGTCATTTCCGTTTTGGTGCTTCCAGCTTGTTGGGAAGTTTGCTGAACACTTTGGGTCATCAGGGGCAAAAACAAAGCAGCAATTACTGATAATCATACACCGTACCCGTTGGTGCGTAATGGCTGAACCTTTCCCGATTTGAATCAAGATGAGGAGAATGCTTTGTTTCTGGCACAGGAAATTATCCGTAAAAAGCGTGATGGGCATCCACTGAGTGAAGAAGAGATCCGCTTCTTCATCAATGGTGTGCGTGACAATACCGTTTCTGAAGGTCAGATTGCTGCGCTGGCGATGGCTATCTACTTCCACGATATGATAATGGGAGAGCGGGTGGCCCTGACTCTGGCTATGCGTGATTCCGGTACGGTGTTGAACTGGCAAAGCCTGAATCTGAATGGCCCGATTGTGGATAAACATTCAACTGGCGGTGTCGGTGATGTCACATCCCTGATGCTTGGTCCAATGGTGGCGGCTTGTGGTGGTTATGTTCCGATGATCTCCGGCCGTGGTTTGGGTCATACCGGTGGTACGCTGGACAAACTGGAAGCGATCCCAGGGTTTGATATTTTTCCTGATGACAGCCGCTTCCGTAACATTATTCAGGACGTTGGCGTAGCGATTATCGGCCAGACCAATTCGTTGGCGCCGGCAGACAAACGCTTCTATGCAACTCGGGATATTACCGCGACGGTGGATTCTATCCCTTTGATCACCGCGTCTATTCTCGGCAAAAAACTGGCTGAAGGTTTGGATGCATTGGTGATGGATGTCAAAGTTGGTTCTGGTGCGTTTATGCCGACGTATAAAGAATCGGAACAACTGGCGGAATCTATTGTTAGCGTAGCTAACGGCGCGGGTTGTAAAACGACCGCGCTGTTGACGGATATGAATCAGGTTCTAGCGTCCAGTGCGGGTAACGCACTTGAAGTTCGTGAAGCCGTTCGCTTTCTGACGGGTGAATATCGCAATCCACGTTTACTCGAAGTTACAATGGCGCTGTGTGTTGAAATGTTGGTATCCGGTAATTTGGCAACAGACCGTGAAGACGCCCGCAATAAACTCCAGTCTGTATTAAATAACGGTAAAGCAGCAGAAATCTTTGGTCGCATGGTTGCTGCACAAAAAGGCCCGGTTGATTTCGTTGAGCGTTATGACCGTTATTTGCCAACCGCTGTTTTCAGCCAACCTGTATTGGCTGGACGGCATGGATTTATCACAGACATGGATACCCGCGCTTTGGGCATGTCTGTGGTTTCCCTTGGCGGCGGGCGCCGTAAGGCGGCAGATCTTATAGATTACAGTGTAGGGCTGAGTAATATCGTTGCTCTGGGTTCAGAA
Source organism: Photorhabdus viridis (assembly GCF_040256935.1). Taxonomy (NCBI): domain Bacteria; kingdom Pseudomonadati; phylum Pseudomonadota; class Gammaproteobacteria; order Enterobacterales; family Morganellaceae; genus Photorhabdus; species Photorhabdus viridis. Next base: position 95,572 of record NZ_JBEJZY010000008.1, on the reverse strand, counting down.
GTGAATGCAGATACCCCTTTAGCTATTATTCATGCCAACAATGAAAACGAATGGCAGGAAGCGGCGGAGGCAGTACGCAAAGCTATCGTTCTGGGCGCGGAAGCCAAACCAGCCACACCAATGGTTTATCGCCAAATCAGCGAGTAATAACCATACTTATTATTAAATAACGGTGGCATTTCCGCATTGTTAGCGTGACTTGACGCAGGAGAAAATTATGAAACGTACATTCATCATGGTATTGGATTCTTTTGGCATTGGCGCCAGTGAAGATGCCGAAAAATTTGGTGATAAAGGATCTAACACCTTGGGACACATTGCAGAAGTCTGTGCCCGTGGTGATGCTGATGTTGGCCGTAAAGGGCCTCTGAACTTGCCGAACTTAAGCCGTTTAGGTTTGGGTAAAGCGGCGGAGGAGTCTTGTGGAACTTTCCCTGCTGGTCTGGACAAAGACGCAGACATCATCGGCGCCTACGCTTATGCCAGCGAACTCTCTTCCGGTAAAGACACACCGTCAGGTCACTGGGAAATTGCCGGCGTACCGGTTCTGTTTGACTGGGGTTACTTCAAAGATGAAGAAAACAGCTTCCCACAGGAATTGTTAGATAAACTGATAGCGCGCGCAAACCTGCCGGGTTATCTGGGTAACTGCCACTCTTCCGGTACAGTTATTCTGGATAAACTGGGTGAAGAGCATATGGAAACCGGCAAACCGATTTTCTATACTTCTGCTGACTCGGTATTCCAGATTGCTTGCCACGAAGAGACTTTCGGTTTGGATCGTCTGTACCAACTGTGTGAAATCGCCCGTGAAGAGCTGACTGACGGTGATTATAATATCGGTCGCGTTATTGCCCGCCCATTTGTTGGTGAGAAAGCAGGTCATTTCGAGCGTACTGGTAATCGCCATGATCTGGCTGTAGAGCCACCAGCTCCAACTATACTGAAAAAATTGGTTGATGAGAAAAATGGCGAAGTCGTTTCTATCGGCAAGATCGCGGATATTTACGCAAACGTCGGTATCACGCAAAAAGTGAAAGCGACCGGTATTGACGCACTGTTTGACGCAACTCTGGTTGAGATGGAAAAAGCGGGTGACAACACCATCGTCTTCACTAACTTTGTCGATTTCGACTCTGCTTACGGACATCGCCGTGACGTTCCGGGTTATGCCGCTGCATTGGAGTTGTTTGACCGCCGTTTGCCTGAAATGCTGAAACGGGTGAAAGAGGATGACATCCTGATCCTGACCGCAGACCACGGTTGTGATCCAACATGGCCTGGTACTGACCATACTCGTGAGCACATTCCGGTTCTGATTTATGGGCCAAAGGTGAAACCCGGCTCACTGGGTCACCGTGAAACTTTTGCTGATATTGGACAGACAGTGGCTAAATATTTTGAACTGTCGCCAATGGAATACGGCAAACCCATGCTCTAATCCCGATTACTGGCTGCTTGCGGGCAGCCAAATACCACCAAAATAACCAGTAAATAAGAAACAAGGAATTTAATTATGGCCACTCCCCATATTAATGCCGAGATGGGCGATTTTGCAGATGTTGTTCTGATGCCTGGCGATCCATTACGTGCAAAATACATTGCTGAAACTTTTCTGGAAAATGTTCGGCAGGTAAATAATGTTCGCGGCATGTTGGGTTTCACCGGGACTTATAAAGGCCGTCCGATTTCCGTGATGGGACATGGTATGGGTATTCCATCCTGCTCTATCTATGCGAAAGAGCTGATCGCCGATTTTGGCGTTAAAGTCCTTATCCGTGTGGGTTCCTGCGGTTCAGTACGTCACGACATTAAATTGCGTGATGTGGTTATTGGCATGGGTGCATGTACTGACTCCAAAGTTAACCGTATACGTTTTAAAGATCATGATTTTGCCGCAATTGCTGATTTCGATCTGGTCCGTAATGCGGTTGATGCTGCTAAAGCAAAAAACATTAAAGCGCATGTAGGCAACGTCTTCTCCATTGAGTTGTTCTATACACCTGATCCACAAATGTACGATGTAATGGAAAAGTACGGTATTTTGGGTGTAGAAATGGAAGCGGCGGGTATCTACAGTGTTGCTGCTGAATATGGCGCAAAAGCACTGACTATCTGTACCGTTTCTGATCATATTCGTACCGGTGAACACGTTATTGCAGAAGAACGTCAGACGACGTTCAATGAAATGATTGAAATCGCGCTGGAGTCTGTGCTGTTAGGTGATAAATAACTCCTGTTCTTTATTTTCAGTTGCATAATAAAGAACGGTTTTCAGCTAATGCCAGTCAATTCAGCGATTGACTGGCATTACTCTTTTTCTCTCTTTTATCGAGCTGCTTTTTCTAACGCCTGAGCCAAATCTGCGATGAGATCCTCCGCATCCTCGATACCCACTGAAATCCGCACTAACTGTGGAGTAATCCCGGAAGCAAGACGCTTCTCTAACGGAATAGAAGCGTGAGTCATACTAAATGGCTGGCCTATCAAACTTTCCACTCCGCCCAGACTTTCCGCCAGTGTAAATAATTTCAGCTCCTGAATCAGCCGACGGGCATAATCATCATCACCCTTTAAATGAACAGAAATCATACCGCCGAAGCCCTTCATCTGGCGCTTTGCCAGCTCATGTTGCGGATGGGAAGGGAGACCGGGATAAAAAACAGTTTCGATCTGCGGTTGTTGTGCCAGCCAGTGCGCGATCTTTTCCGCACTGTCGATGTGACGCTGCATACGCAGAGCAAGCGTCCGCATTCCGCGTAGTACCAGAAAACTGCTAAATGGATCGAGCACGCCACCTACCGAGTTTTGCAGAAAACCGAGTTTTTCTGCCAGGTTTGCATCTTTGCCGACGACTGCCAGCCCAGCGATGACATCGGAATGACCATTAAGATATTTAGTCGCTGAGTGCGCCACGATATCAAATCCCAGATCAAGCGGGCGCTGAATATACGGGGAAGCGAAAGTATTATCTGCCACGCTGATGACACCGTGTTGTTGTGCTATTTGCGCGATAGCAGCCAGATCGGCCAGCTTCAGCAGTGGATTAGTGGGTGTCTCCACCCAGATCATTTTTGTCTCGGGACGAATTGCGGCTTCAAGACCGGCAATATCATGCGCTTCAACATAAGTGACGCGCAAACCGGCGCTACGGCTACGTACTTTTTCTAACAGCCGATAGGTACCACCGTACAGATCATCTACTGCCACCAAATGGCTGTCTTTATCCAGCAGCTCCAGCACCGTAGAACTGGCAGCCAGACCTGAACTGAAAGCATATCCCCGGCTGCCGTTTTCCAGTTCGGCTATAGCGCTTTCCAGCGCATCACGCGTTGGGTTGCCACTGCGGGAATATTCATAACCAGTGTGCTGGCCGGGAGCTGACTGGGCATAAGTTGAAGTTGCATAAATCGCCGGCATTACCGCGCCGGTATGATCGGGTGTGTAGCCGGCGTGAACAGTTTTGGTATCAAACTTGGTCATAGAATTATTCCTGCAAAAAGATCAATTAAGTTGCTGACGCCATGCGTTCAGCACATCTGTGCGAGTCACCAGCCCGAGGAAACAGCCATTATCAACGATCAGCGCGACATGCCCGGCATCGAAAGTCGCCATCAATTGTTGCAAAGAAGCATTTTTATCCAGTGTTTTCACTTGATGAGTCATTGCGTGGCTAACGGGCAAGGTAAAATTGAGAGGATTAGCTTGTACCGTGTGCATCAAATCCCACTCATCAATAATGCCTACCACTTGTTCATCTTTCAGCACTGGCAACTGAGAAATCTCATACAGGCGCATTCGGGTATAAGCGGTTTTCAATGTATCTTCCGGCGACACAAAAACCGTAGCGCCATCCTGATAGCGGTAGGTGATATAGTCGCTCAGATCGTGTTGCGGCATACGCGATTGGAACCCTTGCTCCAGCATCCAGTAATCGTTAAACATCTTTGACAGATACTTATTTCCGCTGTCACAGGCCAGTGTAACCACACGTTTCGGTGTGGTTTGCGAGCGACAGTAGCGCAATGCGGCAGCCAGTAACGTGCCACTGGAAGAGCCAGCCAGCACACCTTCCTTTAGCAATAAATCGCGTGCGCTGGAGAAGGCTTCTGCATCATTGACACGATATGCATGGTGTACCCGGCTGAAATCGCCGAGAGGCGGAACAAAATCTTCGCCGATACCTTCCACTTGCCAGCTCCCGGCATCGCCATATTTACCGTGTTCGATATAGTCCACTAGGATAGAGCCGTTCGGATCCGCCAGAACAAACTCGGTTTCAGGTGAAACTTGCGCAAAATAATTGCTCAGACCGCCCAGCGTACCGCCGGAACCGACACCGATCACCACTGCATCAACGCTGTGACCCATTTGTTGCCAGATTTCCGGGCCAGTGGTAGCGGTATGAGCTGCTGAATTAGCCGGATTATTGAACTGATCGATATAATAAGCGCCGGGGATCTCTTGAGCCAGACGTAGGGCATAATCCTGATAATATTCTGGATGGCCTTTACTGACATCAGAACGGGTCAGACGCACATCGGTACCTAGTGCACGCAGGTGAAACACCTTTTCCCGGCTCATCTTATCTGGAACGACCAGAATCAGCTTATAACCTTTCAGCGAGGCGACCAGGGCTAACCCGATACCGGTATTGCCGGCAGTGGCTTCGACAATCGTCCCGCCAGGTTGAAGCAACCCCTGTTTTTCCGCCTGCTCGATCATTGAAAGAGCGACGCGATCTTTAATAGAGCCACCGGGGTTTTGATTTTCCAACTTAATAAACAATCGACACGGACCGGTATTCAGATGCGTTAACTCCAGCAACGGGGTATTGCCAATCATATCGAGAACAGAGCGTGACGTGGTCATATCATCTCCAGATAATCCGTTATATTCAGATAGTTATAAAGGATAACTCTGTAGATATGTTTATTTGAAAGAATGAATAGCAACCATATATAGCCAAATGGCATATGTTAATTTTATTTTGGATGTAAAGAGGTATAGACGTTTAGAAGTGTGGATTCGCCTAACTTGCCATATTTATTTAAAAACGTGAATATAGAAGTATTAAAGCTTTTATATTAAGGGCGGATTTAACTCAATAAAGGTAATTTTTCAGAAGGAGAGTTAGTTGCATTTAATCGGAGGTCATTTTTACTCAATGAGCCCCTGATTTTTGCGAGGTTCTACGCAATTTAAATGTAACAATAATATGTTGTTATTTTTTTATTGATGCACTCTCGCATAAAATTCAATTATGTGTTTATTCTGTTTTTAAAATAAATAGAATGTCTTACGAAAGGATGTAAGGAATTGTTAATGGAAGATAACATTAATATAATTGATGGTTATAATATTGATAATCAATTAGGTTTTTCCTTATTGGAATTGATGATTGTTATTGTTTTAATTTCAATATTTTCTTTATGGGGGATACAGAAATGGAGTGATTATCAGGAAAGAGCCAGGTTACAGGAGTCAGTACAGAAGGTATTGACATTTATCGCCAGGCAACAATCTGTGGCAAATTATCTGAATAAAGAGGTGGTATTGTGGCTGAAAATGGGAAAAGAGTGGTGTATAGCGCTTTCTAAATCTGCACTTGCTGATTGTGATTTCGAGAATGTTGAGGGTATAAAATCATCCTATCAGGATGTTGTTATAAGCTCAGCAACTAAGGAGCAGATAGAGTTTCATGGAATAAGAAACACGATGATTCCTGCGAGTTTTATCTTGGCTAATTCCGCAGGTGAAATATCAGTTATTTTTTCTTCACGGGGAAGAGTAAGATCATGTAGTAATAATAAGTTTAATAGTATCCCTGAGTGTGGTTAATTATGCTTTTTCTTATAACATAAGTGATACTCTATTGTCATAATGAAACATAAAAACCAATCTGGAATGACATTGTTAGAAGTGATTGTGGCAATGGCTATTGGCACTATTATTTTACTGGCGATTGCCAAAAGTTACCCGGTTTTAACCAAACAAATAATGGAGTTATATCAGCGATATCGTTTAGGATATTTCGTTAAACAAACATTGCATATTTTAGAAAAAGATATTCGCCGTGCAGGATATTGCCAGCATTATTGCGATGGAACGCCAATATTAATCAGTAATAGAAGTGATGAAAGTGGGGATTCATGCCTGATTATTGCATATGATCTTAATGTAAATAACCAATGGGAGCCACCAGAGCACAGTGAGTCGGAATTCTTTGGCTATCGTCTTAGCAATAAGTCAGTGGAATGGAAAAGAGGTGCGGATAGCTGTCAGGGAAATGGCTGGGAAAGGCTATTTGACCCAAATGAGATAGTGGTAGATTCATTTAAAGCAGAAAAATTACCAACAAAAGATGGCTTAGTTTTTATCAAATTGACGCTTATTACACATTGGTTTAAACATCCATCAATAAACTACCAATATCAGGCAGTAATACGTTTGCGCAATATCAGGGGATAAGTACCGTGACTGAGCATTCTCCAAATGTCTGCCTGCAATTTCAGCAAGGAAATGTATTGTTGATTTCAGTGCTAATGTTGCTGGCTGTGAGCCTTATGATGCTGAAAGCTTTACATCATCATCTGGATAACGCATTAATCATGATGGTTGATGAACGCAGATATTTAAAAGCTTTTCAGCAAGCAGAATCTGCATTGGCATGGGGAATGGCTCAGTCATGGCTACTTTATAGTGATAAAACAGAAGAGTGGTATTGCCTGCAACAGCAGGAGTTCCATCTAACAAGCTGTTTAAAAAGGTATTCAAGTAATTTTTTTCTGCTGAAAGGTGTGGCGGAAATGGCATCTGGGCAATCTGTCGGATTATATCAATGGATGAAATTAATCTCTTCTGGTGGAAGTGATTCTCTTATTCCGGTAGAAAGCGGTTGGTTGGATTTCTGTCCCGAGGCAGATACGGGGTTTTGTTTATGAAGCCAGATCTTTTTCATACTCATCAATCAGGGATGAGTTTGCCCGAAGTTATGGTTGCCGTTATGGTCTTTTCTGTCTCTTTACTGGGATTAATGCGTTATCATCAGGCGCTATTATTTGGATTTCAGCAACATTGGCAACAATCAAAGGCGGACAAATTATCTTATGGGTACCTGGAACAATATGAATTAATTGCAGGTCAAAGTGCTATAGCGGAATTAACACTGCCACCGGGATGGCACGCTGAATTTCAGACGACATATCAGTTATCTGATTGCTATCAGCTTACAGTTATAGTAACAACACCTTATAATCAGCAAAGTAAAGCAAGCCGGTGGATTTGTTCAAACGGGAGTCCTGATGTTCAAGGTTTATCATTCTAATCAGTTGGATCTTCTTAAAGAGCTGATAACAATACTTATCGGAGATAATCCACTGACTGATCCGTTTGAGCAGGAAGTTATTCTGGTACAAAGCCCAGGAATGTCACAGTGGCTGCAAATCCAACTGGCTGAAAAAATTGGCATATCAGCCAATATTTCATTTCCTCTTCCAGCTACTTTTATCTGGGATATGTTTACCAAAGTATTGCCTGAGATCCCTAAAGAAAGCGCTTTTAGTAAAGATGCCATGACATGGAAATTGATGGCGTTATTACCTCAATTATTGCCAGAAGCGGAATTTGTCGCACTCAGGCACTATCTTGATCAGGATTTTGATAAACGGAAAATTCATCAATTGGCCGGGCGGGTTGCTGACTTGTTTGACCAATATCTTGTTTATCGTCCGCAATGGCTGGAAAGCTGGCAGCAAGGGCAGCTTATTGAGGGTTTGAGTGATAATCAGTTGTGGCAGAAAAGATTGTGGCTGGAATTAACGGAATATACCCACCAGTTACAACAACCTCAATGGCATCGGGCTAACTTGTATCGCCGTTTTATTTCGATATTGGAAAACAGCGCTGAACTTTCAGCTTGTTTACCGAAACGGGTATTTATCTGTGGTATTTCTGCTTTGCCGCCTGTTTATTTACAAGCCTTACAGGCACTGGGACAGCATATTGATATTCACCTGATGTTTACCAATCCATGTCAATATTATTGGGGAGATATTCAGAATTATGCTTTTCTGGCAAAACTGAGCAGCCGTAAACCGCGCCACTATAAAAATAAGCAGGAACTGGAATATTTTAAAGATCCTGGCAATGCTCAATCGCTGTTTAACGATGAAGGCGAACAGGATATCAGTAATCCCTTGTTGGCGTCATGGGGGCGATTGGGGCGTGATAATCTTTATTTACTGTCGCAGCTTGAGCAAAGTTCGGATGTTCACGCTTTTGTCGAATTAGAGCAAGACAACATGTTACATCAGTTGCAAAGGGATATTCTCTATCTGGAGGATCATGCCCAAATTGGTTCAACAAAAGAAACATTTGAAAATAGCCTGCAAAAACGGCTGGTTAACCTTTCGGATCGTTCTTTGTCTTTCCATGTTTGCCATAGCCCTCAACGGGAAGTGGAAGTTTTACAGGATCAACTTTTAAGGTTGCTGGAAGATAATCCATCACTGACGCCAAGGGATATAATTGTGATGGTCGCGGATATCGACAATTATACTCCCTATATTCAGGCGGTATTTGGTAATGTCTCTGCTGAACGTTATATTCCATTCGCAATTTCTGATCGCAAAGCCCGTCAAGCACATTCAATTTTACAAGTATTTATTACACTGCTTGATTTACCTCAAAGCCGTTTTACAACTGAGCAGGTTTTAGCATTGCTGGAAGTTCCGGCACTGGCGAATAAATTTGAGATTCATGAAGATGGTTTACGTTTATTAAGGCGTTGGGTGGAAGAATCCGGTGTTCGCTGGGGGCTGGATGACGACAATGTGGAAGAGTTGTCCTTGCCGGTGACAGGTCAGCATACATGGCGTTTTGGACTGACCAGAATGTTGCTGGGTTATGCCATGGATAGTCGGTCAGGCCCCTGGAAAGAGGTATTGCCTTATGATGAATCCAGCGGCTTAGCGGCGGAGCTTGCCGGTCAATTAGCTGAGTTTTTAATGCAATTGAGCTACTGGCGCAAAATTCTGGGTGAGAGCCAGACGTTAATAGGGTGGTTACCTGTCTGTCAGCAATTGCTGGAGGCATTTTTCGTCGCAGATAGTGAAACTGAATTAGTACTGGCAATGATAGAGCAGCAATGGCAGAAAGTGATAGGCAATGGTTTAAATGCCCATTATCAGGAAATCGTGCCACTGGTTCTGTTACGGGATGAATTGGCTCTCCGGTTTGATGATGAAAAAATAAGTCAGCGGTTTCTCGCTGGATCTGTCAACTTTTGCACCTTGATGCCAATGCGTTCTATTCCCTTTAAAGTTGTCTGTTTACTGGGAATGAATGACGGTATTTATCCTCGTTCAATTCCGCCGCTTGGGTTTGACCTGATGGCAGAAAAAAGCCAAAGGGGGGACAGAAAACGGCGGGATGATGATCGCTATTTATTCCTTGAAGCGCTGATATCCGCTGAACAGTTTCTTTATATTAGTTACATTGGTAAATCCATTCGTGATGATACGGAATGTAATCCTTCCGTGCTGGTTAATGAATTGCTGGATTATGTTTGCCAGAGTTTCTGCTTGCCAGGCAATGAAAAACTGAATGTTGATGAAAGTGCCGCTAATATCAGAAAACATCTGTTGTCTCTTCATACCCGGGTTCCATTTGCGCCGGAAAACTTTATACCGGGCAGTTACCAACAAAGTTATGCGGAAGAGTGGCTACCGGCAGCGACTGAGCAAGGCGCTGCATATTCTGAATTTTGTCAGCCTGTCGAAACGGAACACCTTCGGGACATTACACTTGATGATTTAATCCGCTTTTACCGTCATCCTGTTCGGTTTTTTTTCCAGCGATGCCTGAAAATAAACTTTGTCATTGAAGAAACAGAGTTACCTGAGGAAGAACCTTTTGTTTTGGATAACCTTCAACGTTATCAATTTAATCAGCTATTGTTGAATACACTCATTGAACAACAATCGCCTGAGCCGTTATTCAACCGACTTCGTGCGGCTGGAGGGCTGCCTTTTGGTGCTTTTGGTGAAGTTTATTGGTTGAAGCAGCAAAAAGAGATGCAACCGCTGGCGGATAAAATTCGCGAACAGCAAATGGAGACTTTCTCTGTCGATTTACATCATGATTTAGGACAAGTCATTCTGACAGGGCGAATTAATAAGGTGCAGCCGGATGGTTTGCTACGTTGGCGGCCGGCTAGTCTGACAGCAAATGATGGTATGCAGTTGTGGATTGAACATTTGGCTTACTGTTTTGCGGGTGGTAAGGGAGAAAGCCGTAGTTATGGACGCGATAACAGTGAATGGTGTTTTGCCCCGGTACCGTCAGAACAAGCGGAAGATTACCTGAAGCAATTGGTTGAAGGTTATCAGCACGGAAGATCAACACCTTTGCCCTTGTTTTGTAAAAGTGGTTGGGTGTGGCTTTCAACATGTATGAATAAAGAAACGGGTGAGATTGATTGTAGTGATGAAATTCAATCAAAAGCTGAAAGTCAGTTACTGAAAGTATGGCTTGGGGATCAAGGACGCAGAGGAGAGGGTGACGATGCTTATGTTCAGCGGGCTTTCAGGCAAGCTGATAAATCATTTTTAGCAAAACTCAAACAGGAAGCGCTCAGTTATTTGTTACCGATAGCGCGATATCAGAACACATAGGGAGAATATCCGATAATGCATAAACATCTTGTCCGTATGCTTGCTGTTATGTTCCTGCTTTTTTGGGGAACGGCAGGTTATGCGCAAACACAACAGTGGCAGCCGCTGCAAAAGACAATTGATAAAAGCGAAAATGATCACCGTCAGTATCAGGGAATCAAATTGGCAAACAATATGACGGTTTTGCTGGTATCTGATAAGAAGGCGACAAAATCTCTGGCAGCGGTATCGATTCCAGTTGGGAGTATGGAAAACCCTGACAGCCAGCTTGGGCTTGCACATTATCTGGAACATATGGTTCTGATGGGATCTGCGCGCTACCCACAGTCGGGGAGTTTATCTGAGTTTTTGCAAAAGCACGGCGGTAGCTATAATGCCAGCACCGCCTCTTACCGTACGGCTTTCTACCTTGAGGTAGAAAATGAAGCGTTAGCTGATGCGACAGATCGTCTGGCTGATGCACTGGCTGAACCGCTGCTTGACCCAGTAAACGCAAATCGGGAGCGAAACGCGGTCAATGCGGAACTGACAATGGCGCGTTCTCGTGATGGGATGCGGGTTGCCCAAATACGCTCAGAAACTCTGAATCCTGCTCACCCAAATGCCCGTTTTTCTGGTGGTAATCTGGAAACGCTGAAAGATAAACCGGGTAGTAAATTACAGACAGAACTGGTGGATTTCTATCAGCACTATTATTCAGCCAATCTGATGAAAGGTGTCATTTACGGTAATCAGCCTATTGATAAACTGGTTCAAATTGCGGTTGATACTTTTGGTCGGATACCGGACAGAAAAGCGAGCGTGCCGGCGATTACCGTCCCGGCAGTAACGGAAAAAGAGAAAGGAATTATTATCCATTATGTTCCTGCTCAACCGCAAAAAGCATTGCAACTGGAGTTTAGTATTGACAACAACAGTGCTGATTTTCGCAGTAAAACGGATGAATATCTCGGTTATATGATAGGTAACCGCAGTTTGAATACATTATCAGACTGGCTGCAATCTCAGGGATTGGCTGAAAGTATCAACGCAGGTGCGGCACCGATGATTGACCGCAATAAAGGCATCTTTTTTATCTATGTGTCGTTGACAGATAAAGGACTTGAGCAGCGTGATCAGGTTGTTGCGGCTATTTTTGCTTACATTAATTTGTTAAAACAAAAAGGCATTCAGAAAAGCTATTTTGATGAGATCGCTAAGGTTCTGACGCTCTCTTTTCAATATGGCTCTATCGTTCGTGATATGCATTATATCGAATGGTTATCGGATGCTATGCTGCGGGTTCCTGTTGCTAATGTACTGAATTCCGGCTATGTGGCTGATGATTATAATCCGAAAGCAATTGCCAGTAGGCTTGATGAGTTGACGCCTGAAAACGTCCGTATCTGGTATATCAGTCCAAAAGAGCCGCACAATAAACAGGCTTACTTTGTCCAGGCACCTTATCAGGTTGATCGAATCACATCACAGCAGCAGTCAAAATGGCAGCAGTTAGAGGAACAGATGAACTTTTCTCTGCCAGAGCCAAATCCTTATATTCCTGACGACTTGAAACTGATAAAAGCAGGTAAAAGCCAGCAGCATCCTGAGATGATTCTTGAACAACAGAATCTCCGTTTGTTCTATATGCCGAGCCAATATTTTGCTGATGAGCCTAAAGCCAGCATTGTTCTTGATTTGCGCCATGCAGAAATTCTGAATAGCGCCCGTAAGCAGGTAACTTGCTCTTTGCTTGATTATTTGGCAGGGCTTTCCCTTGACCAGCTTGGTTATCAAGCTTCCGTTGCAGGAATGAGTATCTCCAGCGGTGCATCGCAGGGATTGCAATTAGGCGTCAGTGGCTACACTCAGAATTTACCGCAACTCTTAACCTCTTTAATCAGTAATTACATGGCGTTTACGCCAACCGAGAGTCAACTGGAACAAGCTAAATCCTGGTATCGCGAACAGATAGAGGTTTCTAATAACGGTAAAGCTTATGAAATGGCTATGCAGCCATTGAAGCGCCTTTCTGGGGTGCCTTACACGGAACAATCTGTTCGATTGAAAGAGCTGGAAACCATCACTGTTCAGGATATTGTTGACTATCGTCATGAGATGATCAAAAACGCTGCTTTGCAGATGATGATTATTGGAAACCTGACCGAACAGCAGAGCAAAAAAATTGCTGAATCTGCCCATCATCAACTGGCGAATCAAGGAAGTCACTGGTGGAGTGGGAACAAGGTGGTGATTGATAAAAATTACCCGGTTAATTTTCAGCGTACCGGCAGTAGCACTGACGGTGCTTTAGCTGAAGTTTATATCCCGACTGGGTATGACCGTATAGAAGGTTATGTTTATTCCAGCTTGTTAAGCAATATGCTTCAGCCTTGGTTCTATGAGCAGCTAAGAACAGCGGAACAATTGGGGTATGCGGTGTTTGCCTTCAATACCAGTGTCGGGGAACAGTGGGGGTTGGGTTTCCTGCTGCAAAGCAACAGTAAACAACCAAAATACTTGAATCAGCGTTATCTGGATTTCTATCAGAAAGCAGCGGATAAACTGAAAACGATGTCTCAAACTGATTTTGAGCAGTACAAAAATGCGCTGATTAATGAAAGGCAGCAGCCGCCACAAACTTTCTATGCTGAAGTTGCCCGTTTCTCCGGTGATTTTAGCCGCAATGACTTTAATTTTGATAGCCGAGATAAAATGCTTGAGGTACTAAAGAAAACCACACAGAAACAACTGATTAATTTCTATCAGGATGCGGTAATCAAACATCGCGGACTATCATTTATTTCCCAGGTGATTGGCAAATCAGCAAACCCGGATGGGTACGCGAAATTGAAAGGTTGGAAAACCTATCATAATGTCACTGAACTTCAGAAACAGTTACCTGTTGAGGTAAGAGCTCAGTGAGTACAGAGATATCTGTCCATAGGCTTAATGCATTAACTCTACCGCTGAATGGTCAGCGGCTGATCGAAGCTTCTGCCGGGACGGGTAAAACCTACACTATTGGCATTTTATATCTCCGTTTGCTACTTGGATTGGGGAAAGATGCCGCTTTTCCACGGCCTTTAAGCGTGGAAGAAATTCTGGTGGTGACGTTTACTGAAGCAGCAACAGATGAGCTGCGTGGCCGAATCCGTGAAAATATTCATAAACTTCGCCTGGCTTGTATTCGAAGCGAAGTAGAAGGCGCAGAACCTAACTATCAACAGCTATTGGATGAAATTCCGGATAAAGAGCAAGCGGCTGTTTGGTTGCTGGCTGCGGAACGGCAGATGGACGAAGCCGCGATTTATACCATTCATGGTTTCTGTCAGAGAATGTTGGCGCATAATGCTTTTGAATCTGGGATTTTGTTTGAACAGACATTAATTCAGGATCAACATCCATTGGAGAAACAAGGGTGTGCTGATTTCTGGCGGCGTTACTGCTATCCATTGCCGTTATCAATGGCAATGGTCATCAGCCAGGAATGGAGTGGGCCGGAAGCGCTGTTAGCTGAATTACACCCTTATTTGCAAGGGGATATGCCGCATATTGTTGATGCGCCAGACAGTGATGAAACTCTGTTAAGCCGTCATGAGAAAATTATCCAGTTGATCAGCGGTGTTAAATGCCAATGGAATGAAATGGCTGGAGAATTGCATGATTTGATCGCGGGTTCCGGTGTAGATAAAAGGAGTTATAGTAGTAAGCACTTACCAAATTGGCTGAACAGAGTCACCGATTGGGCTCAGGAGTCTACAGAGGATTATCAGTTGCCAAAAGAGCTGGAGAAATTTCGGCAGTCGGTATTAGTAGAAAAGACAAAAAAGGGCGATGTTCCTGAACACTCACTTTTTGTGGTTATCGATGATTTATATCAGCAACCACTTACTTTACGTGATTTGATTATCTCCAGAGCGATTATTGAAATTCGTCAGTCAATCCGGCAGGAAAAGTCAATGCGCGGTCAGATGGGATTTGATGATTTACTAACCCGTCTTGATGATGCTTTGAAAGGTCCAAGCAGTGATTTACTTGCTCAAACTATCCGCCTGCGCTATCCGGTTGCGTTGATTGATGAGTTTCAGGATACCGATCCACAGCAATACCGAATTTTCCATACCATCTATGGCGATCAGCCTGAAAATGGGTTGCTATTTATCGGCGATCCTAAGCAGGCTATTTATGCATTTCGTGGTGCAGATATTTTCACTTATATTCGTGCCCGTTCTCAGGTAAGTGCTCACTATACTCTGGAGACAAACTGGCGCTCGGCCTACTCAATGGTACAGGCAGTAAACAAGCTGTTTATGCGTTCAGAAAATCCATTTTTGTTTGAACAAATCCCTTTTATTGAGGTTTCCGCGGCAGAGAAAAACCGAGGACTTTCTTTTAGTTATGACGGCCAAGGACAGGCAGCGTTGAATTTCTGGTTACAGCCAGGAGAGGGTATTTCTACCGGAGATTATGAACAAACGATGTCACGGCTTTGCGCTGCGCAAATTCGTGATTGGTTGCAGGCTGGTAGTGCAGGATGTGCTCTGTTGCATCAGGGAGATGATTCCCGGCCTGTGGTTGCTGCCGACATTACTGTTTTGGTGCGTAGCAGAAAGGAAGCCATACTGATCCGTAGTGCGCTTAACTTGTTATCTATTCCTTCTGTATTTCTTTCTAACCGGGAAAGTGTATTTGATACCGCAGAAGCAAAGGATATTCTTTGGCTACTGCAAGCCGTGTTGTCGCCAGAGAAAGAACGCGTTCTGAGAAGTGCGTTTGCCAGTGGCTTGTTTGGTTTGACTGCTCGTCAGATAGACAAGCTGAATCATGATGAAAAGGCGTGGGATCAGTTAGTTGATGAATTTGATGGTTATTTCCGCCTGTGGCAACGCCGTGGTGTGTTACCGATGTTACGGGCGGTAATAGCAAACCATCATATTGCTGAAAATTTGCTTGTCAGTTATGAGGGTGAACGGCGTTTGATGGATGTGATGCATATTGGTGAGTTATTACAGGAGATATCTCTACAACTCGACAGTGAACATGCGGTTACTCGTTGGCTAGCTCAACAAATATCTCATCCTGATCCACAGTCGGAAAACCAACAAATGCGGCTGGAAAGCGATCGCCATTTGGTACAAATCTGTACTATTCATAAATCTAAAGGATTGGAATATCCGCTGGTATGGTTGCCATTTGTCTGTAATTTCAGGGCGCAGAAACAGGCGATATATCATGATCGTACAAATTTTGATGCTTGCCTTGATATTTTCCCTGATGAGGAAACGATCAAACTGGCGGAAGAAGAAAGGCTGGCAGAAGATTTGCGTTTACTTTATGTCGCATTGACGCGCTCTGTTTACCATTGCAGTGTCGGTGTGGCTCCACTGATAAAAGGTAATAAGAAAAAGGTTGGAGACACCGATTTGCATCAGTGTGCTCTGGGTTACCTGCTCCAAAAAGGAGTTAAAGGCGATGCTGATTTTCTGGCGAGATGCCTTAAGGAATTAAGCGGAGATGGAATTGTTGTCTCCTCAATCGGTGATACTGATGAGCGTCCATGGGAATCACAAAACCAAAATGATTTATTGCTATCGGCAAGGCAGTTTAATCGCAGGATGCAGGATGATTGGCGGATCACCAGTTATTCTGGTCTACAAAACTCTGCTGTTCATCATAGCAATATTTCCCCCCGTATTGTTGGGGAAGAGACTATTGAGGTCATTGTTCAGTCTATCGCGCCAAAGTTGGATGTTGATGCCAGTGGTGAAAAACAAATAGCAGAACAACCAGAAATGA
This sequence comes from Photorhabdus viridis, assembly GCF_040256935.1. NCBI lineage: Bacteria > Pseudomonadati > Pseudomonadota > Gammaproteobacteria > Enterobacterales > Morganellaceae > Photorhabdus > Photorhabdus viridis. Next base: position 79,118 of record NZ_JBEJZY010000008.1, on the reverse strand, counting down.
CACCACATACGTTTCCACGGGGAGCTTCTGCGGGGACTTTTTTGCACTCTATTCTGGAAGAGCTTGATTTCAGCCAATTGCCTGATGAGGAATGGTTGGCAGAACAACTTAAATCGGCCGGGTTTGATGAACACTGGAGTGGGGTATTACAACGGTGGATGGCAGATATTTTTACGACTCCATTGAGTGATGACGGTATACAGCTTGCAGAAATTCCGCTTCATCACCAACAGGATGAAATGCAGTTTTATCTGCCGATTGAGCAACTTTTGCGATCTCAGGAACTGGATGCGGTGATGCGTCGTTACGACCCTGTTTCTGCTCGCTGTCCTCAACTGGAATTTCAGCAGGTGAAAGGGATGCTGAAAGGGTTTATTGATTTGGTTTTCTGTTGGCAAGGTCGGTTTTATGTATTGGATTACAAATCAAACTGGTTGGGCGAAGGGAGTCAGGCTTATACCCGTGAAGCGATGGAAACAGCCATGATTGAGCATCGTTATGATCTGCAATACCAGCTTTATACACTGGCATTGCATCGTTACTTGCGTCACAGACTGGTTAATTATGATTACCAACAACATTTTGGCGGCGTGATTTATCTGTTTCTGAGGGGAATAGATAAACAACTGCCGGGGAGTGGTATTTTCAGCTGTCGCCCTGTGGCTGAGTTTGTGGATGGTTTGGATCTGCTTTTTCGTGGTCATGAACAGCCTGAGAAAGAGAAAAATTGATGATTGCATTATTACGACAGGCGGTAGATCTCCGGCTCCTGCGCTCATTGGATTTACAGTTTGCTCATACATTGATTGAGGATGAAGATCCTGTTCTGTTTTTGGTAATGGCGTTGTTGAGTGCTGAAACAGGTACCGGCCACGTTTGCCTGCCGGTTAACCGGATAACACCTGAACATTTTTTTGATGGGCGACATCGTGAATTTGCGGAGCAGCTATGGCAGATTGCGGGAAGACCTGATAAGCAGAGTTTACTGGTGGCACTGGAAAACTGTGCTGCCGTCAGTAGTGGTTTTCAACCAACGCCTGTTGTGCTTTCGCGTGATCGACTCTATTTGCAGAGAATGTGGCAAAGTGAGTGCCAGGTGGCCGCTTTTTTCTCCGCTAATCAATCAACCGATAGTCTTCAGGAAGCGCAGCTGAGAACTATTCTGGATGAATTATTCATACTGTCTGATGAAACAGTAGACTGGCAACGGGTGGCTGCCGCTGTAGCGGTGACTAGTAGAGTTTCGGTTATCTCTGGTGGGCCAGGAACCGGAAAGACGACAACGGTTGCTAAATTATTGGCTGCCTTAATTAAACTTAATCCGGATAAAAAGCAGGTTATCCAACTGGCGGCTCCGACGGGAAAAGCGGCTGCCAGATTGACTGAATCTCTTAACAGTGCTGCTAGAAAATTGCCTCTGACAGAGAAACAGTTTGAATCTATGCCAGATCAGGCGCAGACGATTCATCGGTTGTTGGGCGCTCAACCTGATAGCCAGCGATTGCGTTATGACCGGGATAACCCACTGAATCTGGATGTGCTGGTGGTGGATGAAGCTTCAATGGTGGATTTACCTATGATAGCTAGGTTGATTGATGCATTGCCACCCAAGGCGAAAATCGTTCTGCTGGGTGACCGTGATCAATTAGCGTCAGTGGAAGCTGGAGCTGTATTGGGCGATATTTGCCGTTTTGCTGAATTGGGATACAGCGCTGTAAGAGCAGAACAGCTAAGTCGGTTGACGGGATGCCATTTGGTGGAAAGTGATCAGGGAAACGCGCCAGAGGTTCGTGATCGTCTGTGCTTGTTGCGTAAAAGCTACCGCTTTGATGCAAATTCGGGAATTGGACAACTTGCCGCGGCAGTCAATCAGGGAAAGAGCCGGGAAGCTCTGTCTATTCTGCAACAGCCATTGGATGATATCTGTTTCTATCCGTTGTCTGGGGACGAAGATTATCAGCGGTTGCTGACAGAAACGGTATCGGGTTACCACCCTTATTTGCAACTGGTGTCAAAGCAGGCACCTGCAAAAGAGATTCTGGCTGAATTTAACCGCTACCGTCTGCTATGTGCACTCAGAGAAGGGCCATTCGGTGTTTGTGGGCTTAACGAGCGAATAGAACAGCTATTGCATCGTCAGGGGCTTATTCGTCGCCCTGCTGGGATTTTCAGTCGTGGTTATGCTGGCCGACCAGTCATGATTGCCCGTAATGACAGCACACTTGGCCTGTTTAATGGCGATATCGGTATTATGCTCAGGGACGAAAATAATGAACTGCGTGCGTATTTTCAACTGCCTGATGGACAGATTAAAGGGATTCAGCCGAGTCGTTTGCCACAGCATGAAACCGCGTATGTGATGACAGTGCATAAATCTCAGGGCTCAGAATTTGAGCATACGGCTCTGGTACTGCCAACGCAGTTTGTACCGGTTGTCAGCCGCGAACTGGTCTATACGGCGATGACCCGCGCCAGAGAAAAATTGACTCTTTATGCACATGAGGCGGTATTGCGTCAGGCTATCCAGACGCCGACTCAAAGGCGAAGCGGGCTGGCTGAACGGCTTAGTCAGCAAGTGGATTAGCGAGAAACATCGGTTTTTTGTGACAGTTTCAGAGTGGAGCGGGGAGTAGTCAATGTTTTCTATTGTTAGAAAAAATGAGTCGAGGTGATGGTTGCAAGTTTATTATCAGTAAATTTGAGTTCGGTTTATTGGATATAATAGCGTCAGGCTGATGATATTAATAATACGTTGTATCTATATATTTCTCTATTTTCATCATTATAGTGTATTTATGTTGGATAATAATTAAATTCTTAAAATGTATTGAGCAGATAAATAATTATTTTGTCCTGCCTGGATTTACTCTTTACTATAAAAAATAGTAAATAAAATAGCCTAATAGCAATAGGGATTTAAGTATTTGAGGTATGTTCTGTGTTTTGACAAGGGCTTAGTTTGTGTCTCAGATCTGAATAATTTAACCGACTTAACAAATTTGGATAATAGTTAATCTCAATTAAAACAATAAGTTGAATTAATATTTGAGGTATGTTATTTTCTTCGCAATGACAATAATGCAAGTGGTTATCATTTGCATTTGCATTTTTTAAAAGTTGTTTATATAATTTCTTAAGTTTTTTACTAATGGATGGTAAAAGCGTTTTTGCCGGTATTAGTGAATGCCTATACCCGCTTCTTCTTGGAGATTAGCTATCTATGTTAAAGAATAGCGTAACCACTATTGCTGTGTTATCTGTTTTTTATTCTCATCAGAGTTTGGCAAATAAAAATAGCAAAACCGATTCGTTGGATACTATTGTTGTAACTGCGGAGAAAGTTTCTGCGGATCAGCAAAAAACAGCGATAAGTATGACGGCATTATCCGATTTTGATATTGAGCGGAAAGGGATTGAAAACTTTTATGAAGTTGTTTCAGAAGTGCCCAATTTATATATGATAAAAGCGGGTAATCCATCTGATGCTGGGTTTATTTCATTACGCGGTGTGACGCCTGGAATGGAAGGGGAGCAAGCGGTCGGTTTCTTTACCGACGGTGTATATAGCCATTCATTTGATACTGAATTACTGGATATTGAACGTATTGAAGTATTACGCGGTCCACAGGCAACATTATATGGCCGCAATACTGAAGCAGGGGTCATTAATATCATTACCAAAGATCCCGAGCCAGTAACGGAACGGAAACTTGGTTTCTCATATGGTAATTATAATCGTTTGCAGACTACTGCTATTTTAGGTGGTGGTATTGATGAATATGGCGATTGGTCTTACCGTACAGCATTACGTTATTTGAATAGTGATGGTTATTTTAAACGGGATTATGATAATAAAAAGAATATAAATGGTATTAATGATTTTAACGGCAGATTTAAGCTTCGCTGGCAGCCATCAGATGGGCCGTGGGATATTATTACTACGTTTGATGCACAAAACCGCAGAAATGGAAACGCTTCATTTGCACCGATCGATAAAATAAAGAGAGGGACAAAATCGATAGATTCTGACTATGCAGGTAAATCAGACGCTAATATTTATAAAGGATCTATTAAAGCGGTCTATCAATGGGATCGTATGGATCTGACTTCAATTAGTGCATATACTTCAGAAGATAAAAAAGATTATCAGGATCTCGATTTTACTCGTAAATCACATTCAAAATTACTAATTGACCGTAAACAAAATTACTTCTCTCAGGAATTACGTCTTAACTCTAAAAATACCGGGCCATTTAACTGGTTGATTGGTATGTATTACTTCAATCAGGATGATAAATTAGATATTGATTACAGGATGTTGCCGGACGGATATCAGGTTAAGAATACAAACGTTAAGACCAATAATTATGCGCTGTTTGGTAATACCAGTTATTATCTGACGGATAATGTAGAGCTGGTTGCTGGGCTGCGTTATGACTATGAGAAAAAGAATCTGAAATTTAGAAAGACAGAAAATTTCTCAGGAATAACCAGAGAAAATTTGACTGATAACCTCTCGTTTGATGCTTGGTTGCCAAAAGCTGGGGTCAATTATTATGCTACGGATAACGCTATGTTATATGCCAGTATTGCCCGTGGTTATAAAAGTGGAGGGTTTAACAGTTTGGCGCCTAAGGATCAGCGTCGTTTTGATGCTGAATACACAACCAACTATGAAATTGGTCTGAAATCAGAATGGTTGGATAAGACAGTGCGCTGGAATACCGCATTATTTTGGATTGACTTTACGGATCAGCAGGTTGAAAAGCAATTTTATCCCGAATCCATTACCCAGAATGCAGGGAAATCAATCAGTAGAGGGCTTGAGTCGGAAATTTCTTGGAGAGTAATTAAGGGGCTGACATTATCTGCTAATGCAGGTTTCAATGATGCTCACTTTACTGAGTTTAAAGATAATATTTATGACAAGCAGAGTGGCAAAATTGTAGATAAAGATAAACGTCCGGCAAATACGCCAAATTATACTTATGGCGTTGGTGTAGATTACAGTTTCCTGGACGGATATTTTATCCGTGCTGATTATAATGTTGCCGGTAAAGTTTATTTCGATAATGCTAATACTGAGAAGCAATCTAATTATGGCTTGTTGAATCTTCGAGCTGGATATGAGACGCCAACTTACGATATTACGTTATGGGCGAAGAATCTTTTAAATAAAACTTATGTTACTCGTGCATTCCAAATGTCTGGAGATAGCACTTGGTATGGTCGTGCAGGGGAGCCTCTGACTTTCGGTGCGACAGTCAATGTTAAGTTCTGATAAATAGTATTACAGTAGCCCATTACAATAATTCCTGTTGTGATGGGTTATAAGAGTAGTTAAACCCATTAACTACTCTTATATGCTATGCATTATTTATAAATTTTTACTGCCTGCTATTACTACCATTGTAAATGATAGGAATAATTATAAGGAATTAAGGTATGAATGATAATAATAATTTATCAGGGTGGGTAAGAGATACTCTTTATTTATATGCAAATAAACAGCCTAACGAAACGGTTTTAAGATATTGCCTTAAGGATAATACACAAGAATTTAACTATAAAGATATTATCTGTCTCAGTAGCTATATTGCCCGCCATATAAGTTACCGCGAAAATGCTAAAGCGATTATTCTGATACCGGGTAATACTCAGTTTATTTTGGGATTCATAGCTTGTATTATCCGTGGTATTACCGCTGTCCCCGTTAACTTACCGGCCAGTCATCGTCTTGGACGAGTAGCGGATACAATTGATCATATCTTTGAAGATTGTCAGCCAGAATATATTATTACTTTAAAAAGCTCGGTTGATGAAATTGAGAAGCGGCAATGGCATGTAGGTCGTCAGGTTATTGTGCTTGATGATATTCTTACGGAGAATGATATATCAGAAATACCATCAGCTAATGAATATAAAGAGCTAATGTGTTCGAATGATGGTCCGGTATTTCTTCAATATTCTTCTGGTTCTACCGGTAAGCCGAAAGCTGTCTGCAATTTTGATGCAAATATGCAGGCCCAACATGAGATATTGCTTGAATTACATCGCGATTGCCAGCCACGAATTATTACGGCCAATTGGATACCGTTTTATCATGATATGGGCATGTTTTGCGGATTATTGACGCCACTATTATCTGGCGGTTGTTGCAACTTTATTTCTCCCAGCCATTTTACGGCTGATCCTGCCCGCTGGTTAAAACTGATTACTGATTATTCTGCAAATTCCACAGCCGCACCAGATTTCGCTTGGCAACTGTGCGTTGATAGTATCACTCAAGAGCAGGCAGCAGAATTCGATCTCTCTTCGCTTAAAATGGTATTGAATGCCGCAGAACCTATCCGGGTTGAAACTATGCCGCAGTTTGCCCGTCACTTTTCTGTGTCAGGTTTTAACCCTTTGAGCTTTGTGCCCGCCTATGGTATGGCGGAAGCAACACTTGTCATCAGCCACAAACCCGCCGGGATGCCATTCATTAGCCAGTGTTTTGATGCGGATAGACTTGCTTCCGGTTACGCTGTTCCTGCGGAAAATGGTCGTGAACTGGTGAGTTCAGGGCAGGTTGTCAGTGGATGGAAATTACGGATTGTTGATCCTGAAACCGGTGAAATATTACCGGAAGGGCGGGTTGGTGAAATTTGGGTTGATGGTGATTCCAAAGCGCCTGGTTATTGGCAGAAACCCGAACTTAGCCGGCAGACTTTTATGGCTTGTCTTAATCAGTCTATAGATAAAAGCTATTATTTGCGGACAGGCGATTTAGCCTTTATCTGGCAAGGAGAGCTTTATATCTGTGGCCGACATAAAGATCTTATTATTGTCGCTGGCGAAAATTACATGCCAAATGATATTGAAGCCAGTATCGAGATGGGATGTGAAGACGTAAAAATTGGTGGAGCTTGTGCTTGCCAACGGGTAGAAAGCGGTGAGTTGTTTGTCTTTGCCGAAGTTTATCGCCACCTTGAAGCGACTAAATTACAGGCCATTGCCCGGCAGATTGCTGCCAGAGTCGCATCGGATTTTCAGCTTTCTCTAGAGAATGTGGTGTTATTGCCTCATGGTGTGTTGAAAAAAACTTCCAGTGGAAAAATCCGACGTAAACAAATGTTGGCTGATTTTGAGAATAGCCAACTAAAAGTGCTCTTTGCTTTGCAGTCTGATATTGACAAAAAAGAAGCTTCTTCCTTGCCCGGTTGGCTTTATCAGCTTCTTTGCAGTTTGCTTCATTTAGATAACCCAAATCCTGCCTGTGGTTTTGCTGAATTGGGATTAACCAGCCTGTTAGCAGTCCGCTATTGCCAGCAGATAAATAAAATCTGGCGTTGTAATCTAACCCCGGCGGATTTATTTGCTTACCCAACTATTACTCAGTTGGCTAAATATATTGATAAATTATCAGATGAAAAAATCACGGTATCTGCCACAAAATCTGAATCAACCGGAAATAAACAGATTGCAATTATTGCGATAAGTTGTCGCTTACCGGGGCAAACAAGTAACAAATGGCAACAATATGGGCAATGGTTGGCAAAAGCAGAGTTAGCCGTTAAAGACAACAATTCAGAACTTCGTCAGTTTGCGCTTCCTATTGGCGCTCTGGAACATATTGACCAATTTGACGCCCGTTTCTTCAACATTTCAGGCCGGGAAGCACTATTACTTGATCCTCAGCAGAGGCTATTGCTTGAATTAAGCTGGCATCTGTTCGAACAGGCCGGATGGTTGCCGGAGCAACTGAAACAATCTGATACGGGTTTCTTTATCGGTTAGAGCGGCAGTGAGTTTGGTCAGCAATTACTGCAACTGAATAATCCTGAATATGCCAAAAGTTATTTGGCTACTGGGATTAATACGAGTGCAAGTTCTGGCCGATTAGCGAAGTTCTATGGAACAACCGGTCCTGCACTCACTATTGATACGGCTTGCTCTTCTTCTCTAGTGGCATTGGATACGGCGATTCGCAGTTTACAGCAAGGGCAATGCCACGCTGCTGTTGCCGGTGGCGTTAACATTTTACTGTCACCGCAGATTGAACAGACATTGATAAACGCCGGCATGTTATCGCCTAATGGCCGATGCGCTACGCTGAGTGAAGACGCGGATGGCTATGTCAGAGGTGAAGGTGCGGCATTACTATTACTCAAACCTTATCAACAGGCTTTGGATGATGGTGATCCGGTGTTGGCCGTGATTGAATCCAGTTGTGTCGCTCAGGATGGTGAAAGTAGCAGCTTGACTGCTCCGAATCCACAAGCCCAGTCAGCAATGCTTAAGCGATTGTTGGAACAGGCTGATATTGCGCCTGATGATATTGATTTGCTGGAGATGCATGGCACGGGTACCGCTTTAGGTGATCCGATTGAGTTACAAGCGATTGACAGTGTTTATGGTAAACGACACCAGCCGTTGCCGTTGGCCGCCTGTAAAGCACAGATCGGTCATTTGGAAGCTGCCGCAGGTGTGGCCTCTGTGGTTCGGGCTGTGGCGCAGATACAACAGCAACAACGGTTTGGTCATCCAACTTTGGCCTCGTTCAGTGCTAAATTGTCAGCGTTAATGCCACGTTATCGCTACAGTAAACAGACTGAATCCCACCGAATAGAACGAGTTGCGATCAGTTCATTCAGTTTTACCGGCACAATGGCGGGTTTAGTGCTGAGTAAAGCAAATTTATCTGACACCACTATCCCAGCGCCATTTGTTGAAAATGGTTTATTGCCGCTTTCAGCTTGTAGTGCATCAGCATTGCAGCAGATGGCTAATCAACTGGCGGATTTGCTGGAAAATCATCAGGAACAAGCCGGTGAACTGCTCAACGGTTGGTTGAATAAACGTCATCATCATTTTGGTTGGCGGGCGCTAATCGGCTATCAGAATTTAGCCACTCTGATCGCGCATTTACGCCATGTTGAGCCAATTCAAGTTGATCGTGTAAAAATGTTAGAGAAGGGGAGTGATCCTTGTGATTGGTTACAAGGGCAATCCTATAACTGGGTTAAGTATGCTGGAAACATGCCGGTTAGCCGATTTACACTAGCACAACTTCCTCTCTATCCATTTAATCGTGACAGTTACTGGCCGGAAGAACTTCGTTTAGTTGTACAGGAAACACAGGAGCAATCCGAGTCTTGTTCAGGTCATACAGGCTTTGATTTCGTTATCAATTGGATAGCGGACGTGCTGGGAACTGAGCCTAACGCATTAGCAATGGATGATAACTTGCTTAATTTGGGCATTGATTCATTGCAGATGTTGGATCTGGTGGATGAGTGTAAAAAACAGCATGTCATTCTGTCATTATCTTCTTTATTCGAGCAGCCAACATTAGCCGCATGGCAACAGTGTTGGTTTTCTGCCGCTCAATCTGAAAATGTCTCAAAAGAGTCAGAACAGCCGGTTATAAAATGGAATGGCGAGCCTTTTGAACTCACTTCGGTTCAGCAAGCCTACTGGACGGGGCGGCAAAAAGAACAGACGCTGGGCGGAATCGCTTGTCAAGTCTATATGGAACTGGATTGTCCGTTACTGAAGAACAGCGATATTGAATGGGCAGTGAATCAATTACATCAGCGCCATGATATGTTGCGGATGCGTATTACCGGTGATGGTAAAGGGGAGATTACGGTTTACCAGCCGGTATCCATTGAATCTTATGATTGGCAACAACTTTCACCGAGTTTATTGGAAGAGAAAAGATTCACACTTAGGAAACGTCTGGAAACTAAAGTTGCAGATCTGACAATTGAAAGTGGATTTGGCGTGGTAGTAAGCCATACCGTAAATAGCAGTCGCTTACATATTAATATCGATATGGTAATGGCGGATGCTATGAGCCTTCAGATTTTGTTGAGAGAGCTCAGTCAGCTTATTTTGATGCCGGGTGTGCTTCTTCCTCAATTAAATTACAGCTTCCCGCAATATCTGTGTGAACAGGCCGCTGATAATCAGTTAATCGACAGTCGTCAATACTGGCAAAACAGATTGGCTGAGCAATTGCCTTTTGCGCCTCAGTTACCGCTGGCAGTTAAACCGGAACATATTGATAAGCCTGATTTCCATCATCGTCAGTGGAGTCTGGAACAACAGCGTTGGTTATCATTAAAGGAAATTGCCCGCAGCAATGGTATAACCCCGTCAATGCTGCTGGCGAATTGCTTTGCTGAGACATTGCGTGGCTGGGCTGAATCGCCGGATTTCACACTGAATCTGACTATTTTCAACCGTCGCGGAGAACATCTTCAACTACCTGATTTAGTCGCAGATTTCACAACATTATTGTTGCTGGCTTGTCATACACAAGCGGGGAACAGCATCTTAGAAAATTGCCGGGCTCTCAATCGCCAGTTTATGTCAGATCTGGATCATGTGGATTACAGCGCGATTCAGGTTATGCGGGACTGGTCGCAGATGTACGGGCATCAAGTTCCCATGCCGGTGGTATTCACCAGTAATCTTGGCCGTGATCTGCTTAACGGTAATGAGCTGGGAGAACTGAATTATCTGGTATCCCAGACGCCGCAAGTCTGGATTGACTGCCAGGTGATGGAACATCAAGGCGAATTATTAGTCAGCTGGGATTGTGTCGATGGGTTATTCCCTCAAGGCATGCTTGATCAAATGTTTAGTTTTATGACTCATCTGATCAGCGCAATTACAGATAATTCTCAACTCCTTTTAAAGCCAGTTTCGCATTATGTCACGCCGGAAATTATTGAACAGCGTACAGAGCCTAAAGATTGTGATGGCATGCTGTTTACGCCACGTTTGCTGCATCGTCGTTTTTATGAGATTGCTGCATTGTGGGCAGATTCACCAGCAGTTATCACGCCTCATCAACGACTCAGTTATGGCAAACTTGAACAGGATGTACTGGAACTGGCTTACAGGCTGAAAGAGCAAAAAGTAAAAGCCGGAGATAACCTGGCATTACTGTTGCCAAAAGGTACAGAGCAAGTTGTGGCTGTTTTGGCTTGCTTGAGTGTTGGGGCGGTATATGTTCCGCTGGATGTCGCGCAGCAATCAGCCCGTTTACAGACCATCATCAGTCAGGCGGATATTTCGTTGATTATTACAAATAACGAATATCAGGAGCTTGTTAGTGGTTGGTTTGATGCGGTTCTGAATATTGAGCAGACAGGTGACTCACGACTGCCACTATCACAGGTGATTTATGGGGAACCGGAACTTTCTGCTTATATCATCTTTACTTCTGGCTCTACCGGTACACCTAAAGGTGTTGTGGTATCTCATCAGGCTGCCGCTAATACAATTGATGATATTAATCGCCGTTATGGTCAGCAGGAAAAAACACGGGTATATGCCCTGTCGGCACTGAATTTTGATTTGTCGGTGTATGACATTTTTGGCCCTCTCGCGTCAGGGGGAGCCTTGGTGATGCCTGAGATAGGCCATGAGCGGGAAGCAAAACAGTGGTTGGAACAGCTGCATCAGGAACAGGCGACAGTCTGGAACAGTGTCCCAGCACTGTTTGATATGTTGCTGGTGGCTGCTGAAAATGATCCTCGTGGCTTGCCGGATTCATTGCAACAGGTGTTGTTATCCGGTGATTGGGTTGGTCTGGATCTGCTTCCCCGTTTGCGTGAAGTCGGCAGTCAGGCTCAATTAACGGCAATGGGGGGAGCGACGGAAGCGGCAATCTGGTCTAACGCGATTGATGTCGATGTTATCCCGTCGGAATGGCGCTCAATTCCTTACGGTTATCCGCTCTCTAATCAGCATTACCGAGTCATGGATTCACAACAACGGGATTGCCCTGATTGGGTCGCCGGAGAGTTGTGGATTGGCGGAAAAGGTGTAGCGCTGGGCTATTACGGCGATCGGGAAAAAACAGATGCTCAGTTTGTTCTGCATCAAGGGCAGCGTTATTACCGGACCGGAGATTATGGCCGCTTTTGGCAGGGAGGATGCCTTGAGTTTCTTGGCCGTAAAGATAGCCAGATTAAACTGAATGGTTACAGGATTGAACTGGGTGAAATTGAAACGGTGGCTTTACGTCACCCAGCAATCAGTAAAGCTGTTGCATTGTGTTTATCTGAACCACAGAAACATCTGAGATTATTCGTTGAAGGCCAGGTTATAACGGGTGATTCTTCAACATTCGCTGATGATATATTGCCTGAAATGCCATCATTTATTCAGGTAGAAAACAGTCAGGATGATGAACAGAATATCGCTTTGTCACTGTTGCAAAAGATATTGCTTGATTCTTTGCAACTGACATTCACTCAGCCGCAAAGTGCAGAAATACTTTACCAACAGGCAGGGGTGATACCTCGTTATCAACCACTATTTATTCAGTGGCTGGCGTGGTTGACGCATCAGGGATGGTTATCTGAAAGTGAAACAGGCTGGCAGTTGAATCATGGTTGGCAACCAGATAACAAACCGGTTCTGGCATCACGAATGGACAGAATTTATCAGGCGCTTAATGGGTATTGTGACTGGATTGTTCAAGTCATTCAGGGGAAACAGAACCCACTGATGCTTATCGACGATCCTGTATTGTCGCCGGAGGTTCTGGTTGTTGGTTCACCGGAAACCGAAGTGGTCATTACCCTTATTGCGGATCAAATCCGTCGGTTATCCACGATATTGCAGCGGCCTGTCAGAGTCGCAGAGCTGAATGGCCGCAGTGGTCTGTTTGCAGGCAAGTTACTCAGTCTATTATCAGATTTGGAGATTGAATATTGCTTGGTTGAACAGGCCGGTTCACTGCGTGAACTGGCGAAATATCGTCTGTCAGGTTATCCGCATCAGAGTCAGGTTTGCACAGTGCGGGAAACGGCAGATTATAGTGCCGATTTGGTCATCAGTAATAACGCATTGCATCGTTATGCCGATATCTGTCGGGGAATCTCTGATCTGCAAGTATTGGCATCTTCTGGCAGTGGCGTATTGGTGTTTGAAAGCCAATATCTCAGCCCGCTGGCACAATTAACGGTGTTACTGCTGCAAGATGAAAACGGTTTTACTGATCTGCGACAAGGTCAGCAAGATCCACTACTGGATAAGAAACGTTGGCAGCAGCAGTTGTTGCAAAGTGATTTACCCGTGCAGTCTGTCACGGTAATGGGTGAAAACTCTGTACTGTTGATGTGCAAAAACTGTCGTGGCAACGTTACGGTTAATCGCCACGAACTGACACAGCATCTGACAAATTATCTTCCAGCTTATATGTTGCCGCAGTATTTGCATGTTTTAGATAAATTACCATTGAGCGCTAATGGAAAAATAGATCGCAAAGCACTTGAGCAATTAGCTGTAGACGGGGCAGAACAGGAAATTCTGCAATCTGCCCAAGGTGTCGAATTGTCAGGAAAAGCCGAATATCTGGTGGCTAAAATCTGGCAACAGGTATTGGGAACAGAACCAATGGCTGACAGCAATTTCTTCCTGCTTGGTGGTGATAGTTTACATGCCACCCGTATTGTTGTGGCGTTGGAATCAGCAGGGGCTGTAGATGTCACACTGGCTCAGGTGTTCTCCTCCCCGGTATTGCGTGACTTTGCTCGTTTGATGACTTTTGCTGAACTGTCAAAAACAAAAGTGATGCAGCTGCAACATCAGGAAAGTGAGCGTTATCAGCCATTCCCGCCTACAGATGTACAACGTGCTTATCTGATGGGGCGTCAGGCTGGTTTCCGTCTCGGTGGGGTTGCCACTCATTATTATAACGAATACGAAGGCCAGCCTTTTGATGCAATGCGGTTAGAACAGGCTTTATCTGCCTTGATTGCTCGCCATGATGCATTGAGAATTGTATTTGACGAGCAAGGAATGCAACAGGTGTTGCCACAGCAGCCAAAACCTGCGCTAGACGTGATCCACTGTTCAGATCAGCAATGGTCAGAAGAAACCAGTAAATTGCGGGAACGCTTATCTCATCGGGTACTTGATCCGACACAATGGCCGCTGTTCCATGTGACGCTGATTCAGTCAGATAATGGGCGTAACCGCCTGTATATCGGGTTGGATAATTTGATCCTTGACGGTTTGAGTATGCGTATTTTCTTCACCGAACTTGAGCAGCTTTATCAGCAACCGGAAGGAGTATTGCCATCCGTTGGGATTGGTTTCCGAGATTATCTCACCACGGTGATTTCTGATGAAGAGAAGAGCCGTAAATCGGCAAATTACTGGCAGGCCCGGCTGGCAGAATTACCTGAAGCGCCAAAGCTGCCACTGATTTGTGATCCGCAGTCATTGGGTACGCCTCGGTTTAAACGTTGGCAATCTGTTTTGCCTCGGCAGCAGTGGCAAACGCTGACAGAAAAAGCCCGGCATTATCAAGTGACGCCTTCTTGTTTATTGCTGACTTGTTATGCACAAGTGTTGGCGAAATGGTCTGAATCGGCGTCATTGAGTATCAATGTGACGTTGTTTGATCGTCAGCCATTACATCCTGATATCAACCATATTCTGGGGGATTTCACTTCACTTCTGTTACTGGAATGTCATCATTTAACCGATGAAAACTGGCTTAACAGAGCACAGCGATTACAGCAACAGCTTTGGCAAGATCTGGCTCATACTGATGTTTCGGCTGTATGGGTTATCCGTGAATTGAATAAACAACGGCAAGTTACCGATTTGGCTATGCCCGTCGTGTTTACCAGTGCGTTAGGGGCAGAAGTCATGCCTTATCAAGAGAGTGCACAACCTTTCCCGCCGGCTATCTGGGGAATTTCTCAGACTCCTCAGGTTTGGATCGATCATCAGGTATATGAACAGGATGGAGAATTACGTTTCAACTGGGATGTGGTTGATGGTCTGTTCCCGCAAGGTATGATTGATACGATGTTCAGCGCATATTGTGATTTGCTGACGCAGTTAAGTGTGACCCCGGACTGGCGTACTCAGGTGAATGTAGCGCTGCCGATACAACAGCAGCAATGTCGTCAACGGGTTAATGATACGCATCAGGAATTGAGTTTTGCACCAATGCATCAGCGTGTTGGGCAGGCGATGACACAGTTTGCGGATCGAACAGCGATTATTGATGGTGAGCAGCAGGTCAGTTATCAGCAGTTAGAGCAACATGTGCAACGATTAGCCCAGGTTTTGGTTGAACAAGGCATTTGTGCGGGTGATTGTATTGGTATTGCGTTGCCGAGGGGTTATCAACAAATCGTCGCAGTACTGGCTGTTCAGTGGTTGGGCGCGGCTTATGTTCCAATCTCTGTCGAGTGGCCGGTACTGCGCCGGGAACAGGTTGCTCAGCAGGCGGGGTTGATTTGTGTTGTGGCGGATAGCCACTTGCAATGGACGGAATCTGTCGCAATTGTTGATATTAACCAGTCACCGCTGACAACAACGGTGATTCAACTCTGGCATTCACAAGCTCAAGATCTGGCTTACATTATTTTCACTTCTGGCAGCACTGGCGTACCTAAAGGCGTAGCGATCAGTCACGGTGCTGCGGTCAATACTATTGAAGCGATCAATCGGCAGCATTGTGTTGGTAAACAGGACAAAGTTCTGGCGCTGTCTGCACTGCATTTCGACCTTTCTGTGTGGGATATCTTTGGTGTGTTGTCAGCGGGAGGGACTTTGGTCACGGTACCTGAAACCTATTCCAAGGACGCTGCACATTGGTTGACTCTGATAAAACAGCACCAGATAACGTTATGGAACAGTGTGCCAGCCTTACTGGAAATGGCGCTGTTACTGAGTGAAAACGGTGAACAGGCCGATGCGCTTACTAGTTTGCGTCTGGTCATGCTCTCTGGTGACTGGATTAACCTTGCATTGCCTGAGCGTTTGAAACGCTGGATACCACAGGTACAACTGGTTTCTATGGGGGGCGCGACCGAAGCGGCCATTTGGTCGAATTACTGGTTAGTGGATGAGCTTGATCCTGAATGGAATTCTATTCCTTATGGATTACCGTTACCGAATCAGCGTTTCCGTGTAGTCAATGAACTAACGGAGGATTGTCCTGATTGGGTTGCCGGTGAACTGTGGATTGGTGGTCATGGTGTGGCGCTAGGTTACTTCGGTGATGATGAGCGCACTGCCAATCAGTTTATTTTCTGGCAAGGGGAGCGTTGGTATCGTACTGGTGATATGGGGCGTTATCACCCAACAGGCGTACTGGAATTCTTGGGACGGCGTGATCAGCAGGTTAAAATTTCCGGTTACCGTATTGAGCTGGGTGAGATCGTACAGGCTCTGAAAGGTTGTGATGGTATTGAAGATGCGTTGGTATTTGTTAATCGACGTGGCGAACGTCCATCCCTCTCAGCTTGCGTTTTAGCATCACAAGAGCCGGATTGGTCGCTGTTGCGGCAGCAACTGTCAGCACAATTACCAGAATATGCGGTTCCGGTCGAGTTTGGTTGGTTGTCTTGCTGGCCATTGACAGACAATGGCAAGCTAGATCGCAAAATGATTGAGCAACAACTACGGCATGTTGTCAATCAAGCTATGGATACATTGCCGGAAAGCCCATTGGAAAAACAGCTGGCAGATGTGCTGTTGCCATTACTTAATCTGACGCAACTCAGCGTTCATGACAATTTCTTTGCCCTTGGTGGCGACTCCTTTATTGCAACCCGTTTCACTTCTGAACTGAGGCGGTGTCATAACATTGATTTGCCACTCTGGCAGGTTTTTAACCTGCAAACTATTGCACGTATGGCGCAACAACTACAATCCGCACCCGCAGAAGAAGCGGAAATGATTTTTGAGGAAGGTTCTCTATGAATAGCCAGGAAACGATACAGAAAAAAACAGTACAGCTATCAGCGCCACAACAAGCTGTTCAGCTTTTACTGCAACTTGAACAACAACAGGCTAAATTCTGGCTGGAAGGTGATGCGTTGAAGTTTCGCGCGCCTGAGGGAGTGATGAATCCTCATGTTATTGCTCAGTTGAAGAATTTGAAACCACAAATTGTTGCGTTAATACAGGAGTGGCAGGAACCACAGAGTTTTGTGATAAACCCGGCACAGAAGCATTTGCCTTTTGCTCTAAGTGATGTGCAGTCAGCCTATTTTGTCGGGCGTCATGCAATGTTCGATTATGGTGGTGTTGGTTGTCACGGCTATTTTGAGATTCTGACTGAACATTGGGACGTTAAACGCCTTGAACAGGTATGGAATCAACTGATCCAACGCCACGATATGTTGCGGGCAGTATTCACTGTTCAGGGGCAGCAACAGATTTTGCCGGAAGTGGATCGTTTTACTATTGATTGCGATTCCTCTTCGCAGGAAGAACTTCGACAAACCCTGTCTCACCGGGTTTATCAGACAGATTGTTGGCCTCTATTTGATCTGAAAGTCAGCCAAGCGGCAGGGAAATCCTGCCTTCATTTCAGTATTGATTTGCTGATTGCGGATTTTCTCAGTGTACAAATTTTGCTGGCAGAACTGTTAAAAGGTTATCAAGAGCCTCAGACAGAACTTGCTCCATTGCAGGCCAGTTTCCGTGATGTGATGGAGTTTGAGCGGCGCCGCCACCATCAGCGCAGTTATGCCAGCGCGCGTGAATATTGGTTGAAACGTCTGCCTGAGTTGCCGGCCAGCCCACAATTACCTCACCTTCCAGTACAAAGTGGCGTTGTTCCTCGTTTCAGTCGTTACGATTTGCAACTCACGATTAAGCAGTGGGAGCAATTGCAACAACATTGTCGTTTGCAGGGCGTCTCTCCTTCTGCACTGCTTTTGGCGCTATTTAGTGAAACACTTGTTCGCTGGTCAGAAACGAAATCTTTTTGCCTCAATCTGACAGTAATGAACCGCCGTGATCTTCATGAAGATATTCACCGGATGGTTGGGGATTTTACCAGCGTTAGCCTATTACAGGCGGATATCAGCCAGCCACTCTCCTTACTGGAACGGGTGAAAAATCTACAGGCGCAACTGTGGCAGGATTTGGAGCATAACGCATTCAGCGGTATTGAGGTGATGCGTGAGCTGGCACGACAGAGGGGAGCAGAAGCTGCGAGAATGCCGATAGTATTTACCAGTGCATTAGTTGGCGAGGGTAAAGAGCAGGCGCAGGATATTATCAGCCAATTACCGATGGATATTGAGATTGGCTATGGTATCAGCCAGACCCCACAGGTATGGATTGATTGCCAGGTGATGGCCCGTAACGGAGGGTTATTGGTCAACTGGGATATCATGGAGGGAGTATTCCCGCTAGACCTCATCCGCGATATGTTCAATTGCTTTACTGGCGCGATACATCAGGTACTGGAACATGTTGATGTGTGGGATCAGGTACTCGTCATTAATCTGCCTGAGTACCAGCAAAAAATACGGCAACAGGTTAATGCGACTGAGGAAGTGATTAAATCGGCGCTATTACATCAGGGTATCCTAGAACAGGCCGGTAAAACGCCTGATGCATTGGCGCTGATTGATGCATGTGGGCAGGTGACCTACCAACAGATGGTAACACGCGCCACAAAATTGGCTGCCTTTTTGCCTCAAGGTGGACATAGCGCGGTATTGATGGAGAAAGGTGCGGAGCAGGTTATTACAACCCTGGCGATTCTAATCGCTGGTGGTGTTTATCTGCCACTTGATATTTCACAACCGTTACCACGGATATTACAAATTCTTACTGATGCACAGGTTAGTGCAGTATTGACAGATAATGAAGTTTTAGCCCAACAGTTGCGGGAACAGGGGTTTAATGCTGCTAGCACAGAGAATCTGTCAGAGCTGGCAACGACTTCCGTTGTGTCAGTGAAGCAAAATGACCCGCATAATCTGGCCTATATTATTTATACCTCCGGGAGTACCGGGCAGCCGAAAGGCGTGATGATAAGCCATGATGCGGCGCTGAATACCATCAGCGATATCAATCGCCGTATGAATGTCACATCGACTGACCGCATGCTGGCACTGGCGAGGCTGAGTTTTGACCTTTCTGTTTACGATATTTTTGGTGTACTTAGCGCAGGTGGCGCGCTGATATTGCCGCAAGAACAGGATTTACAAAACCCTGCACAATGGGCGCGGCTAATTGATAAGCATCAGGTGACGTTGTGGAACTCTGTCCCAGCGCAAATGACGATGCTGACCCGCTATCTGTCTGAAGGTGGGAAGGAATCCATTGGTAGCTTACGTTGTGTGATGATGTCTGGTGACTGGATCCCGCTTAATTTGCCAACCGCTATTTATCAGCATGCGCCAGATGCTTATCAGTTCAGCCTGGGTGGGGCGACTGAAGCTGCTATTTGGTCAAATATATGGCCGATAGAACCTTCAAAAACCTATCACAACAGCATTCCTTATGGCACGCCATTGGCTAATCAGCAGTTCCGTATTTTGGATCTCCGTGGGGAACCTTGTCCTGACTGGGTTGCGGGAGAACTTTGGATTGGTGGCCGTGGTGTTGCCCAAGGCTATTGGCAGGATGAAGAAAAAACTCGCCATCACTTTATCACTGACAGCCAGGGACAACGCTGGTATCGCACGGGAGACCGGGGGCGTTATACCATCAATGGCATTATTGAGTTTCTTGGACGCTGTGATAATCAGGTAAAAATTCGTGGTTATCGGGTGGAAACGGGTGAGATAGAAGCCGTGTTGGAACGACATAATAGTGTGGCTCAGGCTGCGGTTGTCGTAAAAGGGGATAAACATAATCAGGAATTACATGCTTTTGTTGAAGCGGCGACAGAAAATTCGTTGGAACGGGCAGAAAAGCTGTATCAACGCTATGAGATGGCATTACAAAAAGTACGCTCAGTTGCCAGCAATATTGAAGCAACGATAGATAAGCAAAAGGTAGAAAAGCTGGTTTGGTTCCTTGATCGTGTAGCCCTGTTGCATATGGCAGGTGCGTTGGTAGATGTCGGTGCTTTACAGGCAGGAAAGCCCGCTACCCTCGATTCTGTGATGGAAAACGGCAGTATTGCGGCAGAAAACCGGCAATTAACACGCCGGTGGCTGAGAGCGTTGGTTCAGCATCAGCTAATTCAGCAGCAAGGTGAGTATTACCAGCTCAATGCTGATGTTTCAGAGTATGAAATCAAGCAGTGTTGGCAACAATGTTATGACTTGATGTCAGCATTGGATGATGACCAAGGCTTGCTTACCTATCTGGAACGCAGTAGCCAGTGTCTGCCGGAATTGTTGCAAGGCAAAGAAGATCCGCTGAATTTGTTGTTCCCTGATGGCAAGTTGGATGTGGCGACCAAAACTTATCAAAACAATCTGATCAGTAAAATGATGAATCGCTTGTTGCTGGCTGCGGCTGAACAAAAAGCAGCTCAGATTAACCATGAGGAAGGGCGTTGCCTGCGGGTCTTGGAAATTGGGGCTGGTGTGGGCGGCACCAGTAACGTACTGATCCCGAAACTGGCAGGCTGGAAAGTCGAATATACCTTTACCGATGTTTCACCATTCTTCCTGAATGAGGCCAAATTGCGTTATCAGCAGTTTGATTTTATTCGTTACCGGTTGTTTGATTTCAATCGTACACCGGTGGAACAAGGGTTGGATTGTGGTCAGTTTGACATGATTGTCTCTTCTAATGTTCTGCACAATGCGGTTATTGCTCGTCAGGGATTAGAACATCTGCGTCAGTTATTGGCGCCGGATGGATGGCTGCTGGTGATTGAAGCGACACGGGATAATTACCAGTTGATGACTTCTATGGAATTTAAGCACGGTCTGAGTGATTTTGCCGATGAACGGCTGGAGCTGGATTCGCCGTTTATGCCGCAGAAAAACTGGCTTAATGCCATGAACGATGTGGGTGCGGAGACGTTATGGGCTTATCCGCCAGCAGAAGACGCGCTTTATCAATTGGGGCAGAGTTTTATTTTGGCGCAATTTAACCTCAATCGTAAACCATGTAGCAGCACAGAATTGTTGGCGTCATTAAAACAACAACTGCCTGCTTATATGGTGCCTGCTCGCCTTACCGTACTTGATCGTCTGCCTGTGACAGCTAATGGCAAAGTGGATCGTAAAGGTATGCCGGATTTACCGGAGCATAGCGGGAATGAACCAGTAGCAGAAAGCAACAGCAGTGACGAACTGGAACAGACCTTACTGACGTTGTGCCGGGAACTGCTTGGGCATAATAATATTGGTCTTGATGATGATTTCTTCGCCAGCGGTGGTGACTCATTATTAATAACGCAGTGGGTGAGCCGGATTCGTCAGGAACTTGGGGAAAATAACGTTCCGTGGGAAGGTAGCTTGCGTCAGGTACTACAGCAGCCAACTGTTCGTGCATTGGCGGCATTTTTGCGTACGCAGTCAGTGCAGGATAAGAGAGCATCAGATAACCATGCTTGTTTGACGTTGTTGAAGGAAGGTCATGGTGATCCGGTCGTTATTCTGCATGAAGGCAGTGGTACAGTACTGCCTTGCCTGCCTTTGACCGAAAAACTTTCCGGGCCGGTTTATGCGCTGAGTGTGGTAGATACAGAAGCTTTCCTGCAAATTCCGTCTGAGCAGTTAATTTCTCAATTGGCACGGCATTATCTGCGTGATATTCAATCTTTGCCTGGTCGTTGCCATTTATTTGGTTACTGCATGGGTGGGTTATTGGCTTTTGAAATGGCGCGTCAGGCAATGGAAAATCAGACCCCGGTTGCCTCCGTAACGATTGCCAGCAGTTATCAGATCCCTTACCTGATTGATGACCCATTGATGATAGATATGGCGATTATCTGGGGATTGTCAGTGGAATGTCCGTGGCCGTTGCCTCAGGAACAACTGGAAACTGTTTATGAAGCTTTGCTGGCGGAAAAGCCAGAGGTAATTGATCGTCATTCCGTCGCTGAATATGCCCGTGCCCGCGGAATGGATGCCTTTGCCGATGCTTATATGGCCGTAGTAGATATCCCGGAAGATCAGCGTTTACAGCAATTGGTCAGCGCTATTCGTAAAAATGAGATTGCTGAGAAAGAGTTGATCCGGATGTGTTCTGTTTTCCGTCACAGCATTCGGGGTGTTTGTCGTTATCAGCCAGACTATTTTGCCGGTGATCTGACGTTTGCCTGCCAAAATAGTGATACCTATTTGCTGCCTGCGCTCCAGCAGGACATGAAAGAATTCTGGCAACAATATTGTCTTGGAAACGTCAATTATCTTTCACTGAATGGCGACCATTTTGACTGTATTAAATCGGATAATGTGATGCCATTGGTAAACCATCTTGAGCAGAACAAAGCGCAGGTAAGCTAAATGAATTGGGATAGAAAAATTCTGGTAATAGGCGCCACGGGCGCAGTAGGCCGTTCTGTCGTTACCGCATTAAATCAATTGGGTTATCAGGTGTCGGGTGCAGGGCGTCGTCCCTGTGCTGAATTAGCTGATTATCATCAGATAGATTTATTTGATGAAAAAGCACTGATTGAACTTTGTCAGCCATTTTCTTTGATCATTAATGCCGCAGGTCCTGCTTCGCAAATTCAGGACAGAATCGCCAGAGCAGCATTGGCTTCGGCAACGCATTATCTGGATGTTGCGGGAGAGCCTATTGTTTGGCAGAAATTAGCCGCAGATGAGAAATTAGCGCCTTTATTACAGAAATCAGCTTGTGTCTTGGGCGCGGGATATGTGCCGGGATTTGCCTCGATTTTACCTTTTTTAGCGGCAAACCGGCTGAAATCAGTGAGTAAAATGCGGTTATATCTTGGAGGAATAGAACCTTTTACGGTGACTTCCGCCATTGATTTTATTGATAGCCTGAATGAGCAGAATGGTAAAGCAGGTCATATCTTATCTGGAGGAACGCTACAACGGGCAGCCATAGAAAAAAATGTTCAGCCTGAAACCGCTAACAGGGCATTTGATGCCCTACCATATCTCAGTTTTGAGTTGGAAAGAGTTGCCCGTCAACTCAATCTGGTTGATTTCGCTGCATTTAATTTACTGGCGGATCGTCAGCTATTGCTGACAGATCAATTTAATGGTGAGCAGGGAATTAAACAGCTAATCAGCCAGAGTGAAGAACTAACGCATCATTATGGTCAACAGCAACATATTTTGCTGGAAGCAGAAGGCGTACTGGTGGGGCAATCTGTGACGCTTATTGCCAAAGGACGTTTTACTGATAGTTACCGTTTTACCGGAGTCGTTGCTGCATTGGCGGCGGATATGATGCTAAAAACACCACAATCAGGGTTGAAATGGCTATCTGATTTAGCTGATGCAGAGCAGTTATTATCAGGGCTTGAGCACATGGGGGCCTTTGAATACTGGCAGATAGAAATGAAACAGCGTCAAAGTACAGATTATGTTGAGGGGGAACTATGAGTCGTCCATTACGTGTTATCGTCTGTGGTACGTTGTTCGGTCAGGTTTATTTGTCAGCGTTTAAAACCCATTTTCCCGGTTTTGAACTGGCGGGCATTATTGCCCGTGGCAGTGAGCGCTCGCAGCGGCTGGCGGCTGAATATCAGGTACCTTTGTATGAACACGTTTCCCAGTTGCCGGATGATATTGATATTGCCTGTGTTGTGGTACGTTCTGCCATTGTCGGTGGTGCGGGCAGTGAACT
Source organism: Photorhabdus viridis (assembly GCF_040256935.1). NCBI lineage: Bacteria > Pseudomonadati > Pseudomonadota > Gammaproteobacteria > Enterobacterales > Morganellaceae > Photorhabdus > Photorhabdus viridis. The sequence continues at coordinate 55,610 of NZ_JBEJZY010000008.1, read as the reverse complement.
GACAAAACAATTGTTGAGCAGAGGCATTCATGTTTTACAGGAGCATCCAGTTTATCAGCGTGATGTGGCGGAATGTTTGAAACTGGCTCGTCAGAATAATTGCTGTTACTCGGTCAATACGCACTATCCGAATGTTCCGGCAGTACGGCAATTTACTGATTATTTGCAACAGGCTATGCAGCATCAGCAACCTTTATTTATTGAAGCCACCTGTGGCGTTCAAGTAATTTGCGGTTTGCTGGATATTTTGGGGCGTGCATTAGGAAAATTCACTCCTTTTGCTTTTGGCGACGCCCATCACTGGGATAAACAATTACTGACGCAGGCCGCTAGTTATCCGCCTTATACCACTATTCAAGGGGTTATTATGGGGATACCGTTAATCCTGAATTTGCAGAATCAGCTTGATCCCGGTGATCCGGATAACCATTTCCACATTATGCAACGCATTTGTGTCGGTCTGCCCAGTGGTAATTTGCTGCTGGTGAATACACATGGTCCGGTATTGTGGAATTCACGCTTCCATATACCACGCCAACGTACAACCAGTGGGGTAAGGGAGCCTCTATTACCACAACAGGCTACCCATTACTTTAAACCGCCAACGGCTGTTTCATTGTATGACTGTTGCCCAAGTCTGGAACAGATCACTAATCAGCATTGGCCTGAGGCTATTCGTCATGCTTTGCGGCAATTTGCCATACAGATGGAACGGCCTGATCCCCGCATGGCGCAATATTTACTGACAATGGCTTCTGTTTGGAAAACCTTAATGAGTAAGGTTGGCAACCCAGAAAGTTTGCATGTGCCTGATCCTGTTCCACCTCAACCGGAGATCAGTGAATTTCTGAAACAACAGGGGGATGTTCACTATGTTTGATAAGGTATCGCTTGATAGAGCAATGCGACTGATAAAGCCGGGAACCGGTAGCCAACTAATCTGTTTTCATTATGCCGGGGGCAGAGCAGAATATTTTATCCCCTGGCGTGACGGGATCTCAAAGGATACTGCGGTTTATGCCGTTCAATTACCAGGACATGGCTCGCGAATTAGCGAGCCGTTACAAACTTGTATTCATCAGTTGGCAGACAGCTTGGTCGAGGCATTGAATATTTTGCCTTTACGTCCGACTTATTTTTTTGGGCATAGCATGGGTGCTGCGCTGGCATTTGAGGTGGCATTGCGTATGCAACAACAGGGTAGAAAAATCTGTGCATTATTTGTTTCTGCCCGTCTGCCGCCACACAAAAATAGTGGTAATGATTATCACCGTCGAGATGAACAGCAATTGTTGAATAAAATTACTTCTCTGGGCGGTTCTGCGATTGATTATCAGACAATGCCTGAATTGAAGGCGTTGTTAATGCCCATTTTCCGTGCGGATTTTCAGGCTATCGAAACATATCAACGCCGTTGTCAGCAACAACTTGATTGCCCGGTATTTGCTTGTGCCGGCGAACGCGATACGGAGGTTTCTTCGGAAGAGATGGCGCAGTGGCAGTGGATAACTAAAGGGAAATTTGAACTGAAAGTGTTTGATGGCGGGCATTTTTACCTCAATGATCAATCTTCAGTTTTATTTGACTATATCAATAGTAATATTGCTGCTTCATAGTATCATTGCGCAATCAATAAATTTAGGAAATATCATGAAATATAATCATAACCTTGTTGGTTTATTTGGCCTTTATTGCGCGCAAGGTGCTCCTTTGGGGTTGGCAATTTTTGCTTTGCCGGGGATCTTACGGCAACAAGGGGCTGATATGCAGTTTATCGGCCTTATTGGTTTATGCATGTTACCCTGGGCATTCAAATTTATCTGGGCTTCTTTCATTGAAAACCATAAACCGTGGGGATTTGGCAAACTTTCTGCCGGATTAGCCTGGATTCAACTATTTAAAATACTTTCATTGCTTGCTATCGCTTCTCTGTGGTTTTTTAGCCCACAAACTGATGTCATCGGTTTGCTAATCATACTCACATTCATCAATCTTCTTTATGCCAGCCAAGATGTTGCGGTTGATGCTCTGGCAGTGCGCACTTTTGCAGGCAGTCGTCATGTCAAAGTGAATGTCGGTCAAGTTGCTGGGTTTAGTTTGGGGATGCTGGTTGGTGGTATTCTCAGCCTTTATGTTTTCAGCTCTGTGGGTTGGCACAACATGGTGCTGTTCTTTTTACTGGTTCAGATAGTTTGCCATATCCCATTTATGCTTAATAAGGATAAATTCAATATCGATCAGCAGCTTCCCGTTAAACCGGGCAGTGCTTCCGTCTGGAAAATATTCCGTCGTCAGGGAAGTTTGCCGGTTATTCTGATGGCATTGTTGTTTAAATTTGCCAGTACGCTTGGTGCCGGATTGATATCGCCTCTGCTCGTCGATATGGGTGTTAATCTGGAATTTATTGCTCTGATTTCCGGCAGTGTATTAATTATCAGTTATATTACCGGAGCGCTGGCTGCGGGTTTTCTTCATCGCTGGTTTTCCAGCCCGGCTTTGGCATTAAGTGGACTGATTGCCAGTGCGTTATGTTGGTTAGGACTGGCGATTTCACTCACGGTATCATCAACAGATCCCACAATGGTCTTTATCTTCTTTATGTTGGAAGGTTTCTTTTTCAATCTGAGCTGTGTTTCTTTCTTCTCTTGTTTCATGCGCTGGAGCGAAGGAGATAGCAAACAGGATGTTATTCAGCCAGGAACCAATTTTACCTTGCTGCAATGTTGTGAAGTGCTTGGTAGTAGTGCGGCAATGGTCATTGCCGGAACGCTGGCGCACTATTGGGGATTTACCAATGCGTTCTATGCGGCGGTTGCAGGAAGTGTTACCACAATTATTATTGTGACCATTTGCTTCCGTCTGTCTTCGTCTATGATTAACCGCCCGTCTGTTCAGCTTCAGCGAGTTGAGGTACAACAATGAAATCAGATGACAGCGCTTTTTCTTGGTTGATGAAACTGATCGGGACTCAGAAGAAAAGAGTGATCGCTTCCATGACCTTAGCCGTTATCTACTCTTTGTTGGCGTTGGTGCCTTATGTGTTGATCTATCGTCTGATAGATACTTTTCTGCATCAGCCGGATGCGGCTGCATCACAGATATGGTGGCTGGTTGGCTTGGCAGTCATGGCGTTGGCTGGCAAGATCATATTGCAACTATTTTCCGGTTTACTATCGCATAAAGCGGCTTTCCAGCTTCTGTTTGAATTACGCCGCAAAGTGATTGCACGAGTGGGTGATTTGCCGCTGGGAGCATCTAATCGTCATACCTCTGCAACAATGAAGAAAATTATCTCAGACGATATTGGTAGAATTGAAACATTCATGGCTCACCATTTACCGGATATCGCTGCCGCTATTGTTTCACCGCTGGCAGCGGCCACATTGCTGTTTTTCTTTGACTGGAGGTTGGCGTTATTGGCGTTGATCCCTTTGCCATTAGCCATTGCCATGCAGTGCTGGATTTTCAAGGGGTTTGATTCGCGTATTAGAGCTTATCATCAGGTTGTCGCAGATTTGCATACTAGCGTAGTGGATTTTGTGAAAAGTATGCCACTGGTCAAAGCTTTCAATATGACCGTAGATTCCCATCAGCGGTATGCCAATGCCGTGGAACAACATCATCGGTTAGTCACAGGGTGGCTTGTCGATACCCGAACGCCAGCGGCATTGTTTAAGCTGGCGTTGGATTTGGGATTGTTATGTATTATGCCCGTTGGTATCTGGCTGTATGCCCAAGGGGATGTGGCGCTGGCGACATTATTTATCTTCATGCTGTTGGGAATTGGCTTGATGGAACCACTCTACAACTTACTGCAATTTGCGGGTATGTTCAGCGAAATGCTAAAAGGTGTGGAAAATATCCGTGATTTTTCTGAGCAGCCCCGGCAGCGTGAAGGGGCTGTTCCACAGCCAATTAAGGGGAGTAATATCTGTTTTGAACATGTCACATTCCGCCATAATAATGCGGTTATTCCTACGGTAGATGCTCTCTCTTTTATCGCTCGGCAAGGGGAAATTACTGCGATTGTCGGCCCTTCTGGGGCAGGGAAAACCACCGCCGCTCAACTTATTCCCCGGTTATATGAGTATCAGCAAGGTTGTATTTCGATTGGGGGAAGCGATATTACCGCGATGCCTTTGGATCAATTAATGTCGCTGGTTAGTTTTGTTTTTCAGGATGTATTTATCTTTGAAGACACCATTATGAATAACATCAGGATGGGGAACCAGGATATTACCGAATCGCAGATTATTGCTGCGGCTAAAGCGGCTTGCGTTGATGAATTTGTTCGTGAATTGCCGCAAGGATATCAAACAGTGGTTCAGCAGGGTTCGCTCAGTGGTGGGCAGGCTCAACGGCTCTCTATTGCCAGAGCGATAGCAAAAGATTCTCCGGTTTTAATTTTGGATGAAGCGACCGCTTATGCGGATGCGAAAAATGAAGTGAAAATCCAGCAGGCACTGTCCCATTTGATGAAAGGGCGCACAGTGCTGGTGATTGCTCATCGGCTGAATACACTGGTCAATGTTAATAAAATCATTGTGATGGATAATGGAGGTAAAGTGGCGGAAGGAACGCATCAGCAACTTTTGCAGGGTTGCCAGCTTTATCAGAATATGTGGGATGCTCATCAGGCGGCAAAAAGCTGGCATGTGGCTATGCGTAGCCAGGAGGTTTCACATGTTTAAGGCGTTTAACCTTTCTCGTCTGGTTGGAAAACCACTGAAAGGGCTTTCCAGTATGGTGGCTCTCTCCATACTAGATGCTTTTCTGGCATCAGCGCCTTACGCATTTCTTTACTACATCGTTCTCGACATGCTCTCTGATATGCCCGATATGATGTATCAGTTTAAACTGGTAGGTGGTTGTGCGGCTTTGATGTTGGTTCGGGTATTACTGGCTCGTACACTTTATTTCAATATTGCACTGATTGGTTTCGATGCCGGGCGTACATTACGTAAAAACCTGGGAGAACATTTGCGCCGTATGCCGATGGGGTTTTTCCAACGGACGGATATGAATAGTGTAAATAATACATTGCTAAAAGATATTGATATGATTGAACATATCTTCACGCATTTGTATGCGCCAATAATTGCAACGGCTTCCGTACTCTGTTTCTTTTCTATCGGATTATTATTAAAAGATTGGCGTATGGCGTTGGCTATGCTTTCAACTTTACCTCTGGCGGTGTGTGCTTATTTACTGATGAGACAATATGCGCGCCGCTGGCAAAGTTGGATGCAGCAATTACTGTTCAAACTTAATGATGCTTTGATGGAGTATATTGATGGCCTGAAAGTGCTGAAATCTTATCGGATGCTTGGTCAGGCTTTTGGCCGTTTGAACAATGTACTTACGACGACTTATCAGCAATCGCTGACTGCTGAAAAAGCGGGCGTCTGGCCGATATACAGTTTTAATTTGCTGGTGGAATGCGGATTTATCGTATTGTTGATCGCACTGACTTGGGGGTGGTTGGGGCATACCTTGTCATTAGCGGAGGTACTGGTATTTCTTATTGCAGCGGTGCGTTTTTTCCGGCCATTATTGAATATGTCAATGTTTCTGGCTGAGTTGAATTATTTTAGTCTGGCAACAGAACGGGTTAAAAAAGTATTTGAATTGCCTGAATTATCGCAGGGAAATACTCGACCGCAGCTCAATAATATGACGCTTGAATTAGATAATGTGTATTTTGCGTATCCCGATAAACCAGAAATTTTTCGAGGAATAAATCTAACTATTGAAGCGAATAAAGTGACCGCTTTGGTTGGAGCATCTGGTTCAGGAAAATCAACGTTGGCTGCATTAATAGCTCGTTTTTGGCAACTTTCTGCAGGAAGTATTTGGGTAGGTAGTGGCAACCAAAAAGTCGATATTGCCTCTATGGAGGTGGAATATTGGCAGCAATATATCAGTGTGGTATTCCAGAGTAATTATATGCTCAATGATACGATTGGTAATAACCTGCGAATTGCCTGCCCTGATGCCAATGATGAAGAATTATTGCGTGTCTGCTGTCTGGCAAGATTGGATAGTTTACTGAATAAATTGCCTGATGGATTGAATACGAAAATTGGTGCTGATGGGATACACCTTTCTGGCGGAGAATTGCAACGGCTTTCTATCGCAAGGGCATTACTAAAAAATGCGCCTTTGGTTATTTTGGATGAAGCAACGGCTTCGCTTGATCCAGAAAATGAAAGAGATATCCAATTAGCGATGCAGTCATTGATAACTAATAAAACTGTGCTGGTTATTGCGCATAAATTGTCATCTATTGAATATGCGGACAAAATTGTGGTGATGAATAATGGTGAAATTGCTGAGCAAGGACAACATCAGCAATTATTAGCAAATCGAGGGCTTTACCATGATCTTTGGACATTACAGCAATCCGCGAAAAATTGGCGGTTAGCTTGAAATAGTGAATGATTAATATTCCCTGTGGGCAGATAATAAATGGCCCACAGAATATTGCTCTTTTCTGTGTACTGTTATTTTTGAGAGATAAATCAGTAATTCCACGGAATAAAAATTACAGTAACATGCTATGTCAGTTTGCCAGGTCTTGCCTCATGCCGCAATTCTGACATTTCTCTTGTTGCTACCGAAGTCTCGGGATGAGCTAAAATCTATAAAATAAAGGCAGTCTAATATCTGATGTTTTAAATAATAAAGAACGTCTTTGATATCAGAAAATATGGCATCTTTTGATGAAACTTCTGAGAATGGGTTTTGTATACTTGTTTTATATTTCTGTTCTCGGGGTTGTTTTCCTTAATGGTGATGTCTCTAATTAGCCAAATTAATAAATTTACCGCCTACGGTTATGCATAAACAAATATTTTGAAATTTGAATAGAGTTGAAAGGAAAATTTTTATGTCTAGCAAACTTTCGGTTTGGACTATATCGATGACACTCTTGCTGATGGTACCTTTTGATCTCATCGCTTCGTTAGCGATGGATATTTATCTCCCCGTGGTCCCTTCCATGCCTAGTGCGCTGAACACGAGCCCTTCGGTCATTCAGCTTACTTTGAGCCTTTACTTGCTGGGATTGGGGCTAGGGCAGGTGATTTTTGGTCCGCTTTCCGACCGCATCGGACGCCGCCCCGTACTGCTCGGCGGTGGAACTATCTTCGTCCTTGCTTCCGTCGCGTTAGCGTTGTTTTCCTCACCTTCACTCTTCGTGACCTTTCGGCTTATTCAAGCGCTCAGCGCGTCTGCGACTCTGGTTGCGATTTTCGCCACAGTACGTGACGTTTATGCTGAGCGCCCGGAGAGCACGGTGATTTACAGCCTGTTCAGTTCAATACTGGCTTTCGTACCCGCTCTAGGGCCGATATTGGGCGCTTTTCTGGCTGATGGGTTCGGCTGGCGGGCGATCTTCTGGTTCCTAGCGCTGGTAACGGTACTGCCGTTATTGCACGCAGCATCCCGCTGGCATGAAACACGCGTGCCAGCGGCCTCTAAAAGCCTGTCGGCCATGCCGATTTTGACAAGCGGCACGTTCTGGGTTTATACGCTGGCTTTCGGTACGGCAATGGGAACGTTTTTCGTCTTTTTCTCTACAGCGCCTCGGGTGCTGATAACAAAGGCTGGTTACTCCGAACTGCAATTCAGCCTCGCATTCGCGACCGTGGCGCTGGTCATGATCGTCACGACCTTTTTCGTAAGGCGGTTCGTTGGCCGTTGGGGGACGAATGGATGCGTACGGCGTGGAATGACGCTTCTAATTTTTGGCGCCGGAGTTTTGACGCTAACCTGGACGTTAAGTAAGCCTTCGTTTGCAACGTTCGTTTTGCCGATGTGTGTAATGGCGGTAGGGATCGTCTTCACTGTCTCCGTGACCGCCAACGGCGCGCTTGCCGCATTCAGCGATCGGGCTGGCCTAGCGGTGGCTATCTACTGGGGCGGTGAAAGTATCATTGTTTCGCTTTTGGGTACCGCAGCTATCGTTAGCATGGGGGGAGATACCGCCTGGCCACTGGTGACTTTTACTATCATACTGGCGACGGCAGTACTTTTTTTGACTAGGACATCGCGCGTATAGCTTTAATAGGGGGATTTCACCCGTTGAATATGTAAGACGTTGACATCCTCCCCCCACCTGAAAGGAAGGGGCTTCCCGCGAAAAGCATGGTGATATTCATAGGAATGTTAATATGGATTTTTTAAAAATCTTGGTTCAAAATTTCTATATAACGGTTATAAGCGTACACGCGATTGCGTTTTTGGCCGGTAAGTTCAGAGACCAATACGAGATCAGCCTGAGATAAGCGTTCCATAACCTTGCCAATTGTTGCCGGTGCCAGCCCTGTAAGTTGCACCAATTTATTAATGTTGACGATAGGATGCTCAAATAATGCATTCAATATCTGGCTTGCTGAGTTCTCCATACGCCCTAATGGTTGCAACAGTTTTTTGTGCTCACCGCGTAACTGATAAAGTTGTTGGGCGATATTGACCGCTTGTGTCGCTGTAGCCGCAACAGCATCAACAAAAAAGAGTAACCATGCTTCCCAATCACCCGTTATGCGGACTTGTTGCAAACGTTCATAGTAGATTTGTCTATGTTTTTTGAAAAAGACGGATAGATACAGAAGAGGCTGACTCAGAACCTTTGCTTCCACCAAAATTAAGGGAATTAATAAGCGTCCTAACCGACCATTACCATCCATAAAGGGATGGATAGTTTCAAATTGAACATGAGCTAAAGCTGCTTTTATCAATGGTTCTGTCGGCTCAGGAACATCGTTAATAAATTTCTCCAATGCGGCCCAACAATCAGCCAATTCATTAGCAGGAGGCGGGATAAAAGTAGCTTCATCAGCACGATGACCACCGATCCACACTTGGTTTTGACGGAACTCTCCAGGCCCACGGCTTATACCTCTCCCTGATGTCATCAAAGCTGTATGTAGTTCTTTTATTAAACGAAAAGTTATGGGATAGGACTCTTGAATACGTTGTACTCCTAATGATAAAGCATTAACGTAACAAGATACCTCCTGTACATCATCCATTGGCACGCCAGGCATCCCTTCCATTTCAAACAACATTAGATCGCTGAGGGATGATTGAGTGCCTTCAATTTGGGAAGACATAACTGCTTCTTTACGGATGTAACTGTAAAGAAACAGATGCGCGTCTGGTAATAACGTACTCATCGCATCTAGTCGGCCCAGTGCTAATATGGCCTCATTGATCCGTCGTTGCAACTTGCTATTAATATCAAGCGGTGGTACCGGTGGTAGGGGATGAGGCACAAAAGCCTGGCAGGCGACACCGCCGGCAATACTTGGGACATAGTGACCTGTAGATCCGCGTTGCAAGGTTTTTTACTCCTCATTTATATAGCTTAAAGTTAAAATAAGACTGCACGTTATTTTAACTTTAGGCTGAAAATAAAATAAGGAAAAGTGTTATTTTAACTTTTGCAGGAATGTCTTAGGTAGTGTCGTCATGAATAGATTTACGTAATGATCAATCCTCATTTCATGATTTGGTGCAGAACTTGTTAAGTGACGAAGGATAGTATTCAGGCCAATGCCCATAACATGTGCTATTGCTTGACATCCCATGCCATTTATTGCCATATCGACTATTTGCTTATGTGTGCCGGGACGACATGCAGTATAAGTGAATTCCCGTTGCCAAGCATGACGGCAGGCTTGGCAACGTAACGCTAATGACCAGAATGAGGGCGTCCATTGCGGTGAACTCCTTTAACGGCACAACAAGATGAGCAGGTCACATCAATCTTTGCTATCTGAATGTTCTCCAAATAGATATCCTATACAGGATTCAACAAATTGATGTCACGACCAAAAATCCCTCTCTATACCCACGCAATAGTCGCATGATTTTTCTCTATTGCCATTTTATACCCGTTATCTTTCAAGTTGCCTCTTTGTTGGCTGCACTCACTCATCCCGGTCACATAGTTCGCTATGCTCCCAGGGATGCGTTCCCTTGCCGTCGCGATGCATCTTGAAATCCATAGGGTATATAGAAATTTTTACAAGAAAATGCAATAATCAATAATGCAAATCATATTGATAATCATTTTTATTTGCAATATCGTAATGGCGTTTTCCTTCTCAGGAGTTCATACCTCTTCCTGATGAACGTTTTGTAAATTGGATTTCCGGCGCCGCCTGTAAGCAGCACAAATTAATTGTTATTAAATATTTTTATAAGGCAAATCAGACGGTGTTTGATTATGTTTAAGATAAGAAAAAAACTTGTGATGAAAATCATCGCTAAACGCACAGGGTTTGGGTTTCAGGCGACATTGTTTTCAACACCCACGTTATCTGACGCGGCGTATGCAGCTAGCGATGGGGAAAAGAGGCGTGTTTCCACTGCTATGGCCGCAGCATGTTCTCCACAGTCAGCTATAGCTGATAACACCTGGTATCTGGCACAGCTGGCGGCTCGTCCTCACGTTGCCGTCAGTATTTTTCTCCCCTCCGGAAGGGGGAAAAGGCTAGCCCCTACACCAACAAGAGGAACCTGATTTTGTCTGGTATCGCCAATGACCTTCTTTCGTTGCAAGAAGATGACTTTATTTTTCTATCGCCCCACAAAAGCCTGCTCGCCCGGGGATGCCTCGCCACCTTGACACATCCCGCCGCATCCGGACATCATGTCGAAGGCGAGTTCCAACAGAAGGTGCAACAGTTGCTTCGCCAGACTCAGCAGGCCGGAGTAGAAAATCCCATTGTCGTAGGAGCTATTCCGTTTGACAAGCGCCAACCCTGTTCGCTGTTTATTCCACAGACCTGCTACTGGTTTGATCGCCACACCTTTAACCTCTCCGACTCTCCGGTGCAGGTGGAGGGCCAGGCTCATTGTATTCCAGATCACGATGCTTTTTGCACCATGGTGGAGAACGCCCTGAATCCGCTGCGCATCGGTGCACTGAATAAAGTGGTGCTGTCGCGCCTGCTACAGATTGAAAGCATTCCCCCGCTTAGCGCTCTGAGCTTATGGATGCAGCTCAACAGACAGAATCCGGAGAGCTACAACTTTCACTTACCTCTGGCGGATGGCATTCTGATTGGCGCTAGCCCTGAACTGCTGCTACGTAAAGAGGGCAATGTCCTGCGCTCCTGTCCTCTTGCCGGATCAGCGCGGCGAGGCGACGATGATGCCAGTGACAGAAATGCTAGGGAAAAGCTGTTGGCCTCCGGAAAGGATCGCCATGAGCATTTGGTGGTCACGGAGGCTATCCGTCGCCAATTGACGGATCTTTGCTGCTCTCTGACGATCCCAGAACCCTCGCTGCTCAGCACGCCTACGCTCTGGCATCTCGCTACTGAGATTCAGGGTATAGTATCCGATGATCGCGATAATGCGCTGTCTCTTGCCTGCCTACTTCATCCCACGCCTGCATTATGTGGCGCTCCTTATACCTCATCCCGCAACCTGATCGGCGAGCTGGAGCCGTTCGACCGCGGCTGGTTTGGCGGTATTGTCGGCTGGTGTGACGCCCGCGGAGACGGGGAATGGGTTGTAGCGATCCGCTGCGGCAAAGTTCGGCCTCATAAAATTGAGTTATTCGCCGGCGCCGGCATTGTTCCGGACTCTGTTCCGGAAAACGAATGGCTGGAAACCCGCACCAAATTTAACACCATGCTGAGTGCACTTGGTTTTGCAACACAACAGGAGCAGACATTATGATTGAGTTCAACCGCTGGCCTCAGGATCTGGCTGAACGTTATCGCCTGAAAGGGTACTGGATTGATCGCCCGCTGAGCGAGATTCTCGATATTCACCGCGAGAACGATGCCGTGGCGCTATTCTGCGGGGAACGGTGCTGGAGTTATCGAGAGCTTAATGAAGCAGTAAACCGACTCGCCGCCTCCCTGCATCGACGCGGCGCGCGTCAGGGACAAACCGCGCTGGTGCAGCTTGGCAACGAGGCTGAGTTTTATATCGTCTTTTTTGCCTTACTGCGCCTGGGCGTCACGCCAGTTAACGCGCTTTATAGCCACCAGAGCAGCGAATTAACTGCGTATGCGCATCAGATTACACCAGAGATACTCATTGCCGATCGCCAGCATCGCCAGTTTCATGATGATGCTCTTATTGATCTTCTGGTAGCCAAGTGCCCGGAACTGAATATCGTGGTGCTTCACCATGAGGATTCAGATTCGAACCGTTCGCTTTCATGCCTGATCTCGGAAGAGCCGGGAGACTTCACGCCCACGCCGACGCCAGCGGATGAGGTCGCATTTTTCCAGCTTTCCGGCGGCAGCACTGGCACTCCCAAGCTGATTCCTCGCACTCACAACGACTACTATTACAGTATCCGCGCCAGCAATCCGATCTGCGACATCAGCGGCAAAACCCGATATCTCTGCGCACTGCCAGCCGCACACAACTATCCTATGAGTTCACCGGGCGCGCTGGGCGTATTTTATGCAGGTGGTCAGGTTATCCTCGTCCCCGATCCAAGTCCGGATGGATGTTTTCCGGTCATAGCCCGCCATCAGATCAATATTGCCGCTCTGGTGCCACCTGCGGTCAGCATCTGGCTGGAATATGCCAATATCAGAGGCCACATTAATGAACTTTCCAGTCTGAAAGTGATGCAGGTCGGCGGCGCCCCTTTGGGAGAAACGCTGGCCAGACGCATTCCAGAGGAGCTGGGCTGCCGGCTCCAACAGGTATTTGGTATGGCAGAAGGTCTGGTGAACTACACCCGACTAGACGATGATGACGCGCATACCTTCACAACTCAGGGCTGCCCCATCAGTGAGGATGATGAGGTATGGGTCGCAAACCGAGAAGGCTTCCCGGTACCGCACGGAGAGCCTGGATTGCTGATGACCCGAGGTCCATACACCTTTCGAGGCTATTACCGAAGCCCAGAACATAACCGGACGGTGTTCGACAGTAACGGGTTTTATTGTTCTGGCGACGTGGTCATTCAGCTTCCCGACGGATATTTGAAAGTAGTTGGACGTGAGAAGGATCAAATAAATCGTGGCGGCGAAAAAATTGCCGCTGAAGAGGTTGAACACCTGTTGCTGCGCCACCCGGCGGTGGTGTACGCCGCATTGGTCGCTATTCCTGACTGTCTAATGGGCGAGAAAACCTGCGCCTATGTGGTAACGCGCGAACGCGAATCCGTGAAACCAGCCGTGCTGCGTCGCTGGCTACGTGAACAGGGTATAGCTGACTACAAGATCCCCGATCGTTTTGAAAGTCTACCTGAGCTGCCGCTCACTCCGGTAGGAAAAATCAACAAACAGGCGTTACGTGCACTTGCCAGCGCCACCTTAGAAAATTGAGGAAATACGCCATGAGCATTCCTAAACTTCAGGACTATATCCTGCCCGATGAAACCGCCTTACCTGCAAATAAAGTCGACTGGAGGTTGGAGCCACAGCGTGCCGCTCTGTTGATTCACGATATGCAGGAATATTTCCTCAACTTCTGGGGGGAAGAGAGCAAGATGATTCAGCAGGTTATCGATAACATAGTTACTCTGCGCGCATGTTGCCATGAGCTCGGTATTCCAGTGTATTACACAGCTCAGCCGAGCCAACAGAACGACGTCGATCGAGCGCTACTGAATGATATGTGGGGCCCCGGCCTGAACCGCTATCCAGAACAGCAAAAAATCGCGGCAGCACTGTCCCCCGAATTGAAGGACACTGTATTGGTGAAGTGGCGCTACAGCGCGTTTCAGCGCTCTGACTTGGAAACCTATCTGCAAGAATGTAAGCGCGACCAGCTTATGATCTGCGGCGTGTACGCCCATATCGGGTGCTTAACCACTGCCACTGATGCTTTTATGCGCGATATACAGGCTTTTATTATAAGCGATGCGCTGGCGGATTTCAGTCTGGAAGAACATATGATGGCGCTCCGCTATACTGCGGGCCGTTCCGGACAAGTATTGAGTACCTCTATGGCACTGTCGGAGCTCGCGCCTCCCGCAGCAGAACGTAGATGGGATCGCGAACGTCTGCTTGCCATACTGCAACCCGCTCTGGACGAAGATGCACACGACATTGATGATGACGAAAACCTGCTTGATTACGGCTTAGACTCGCTACGCACAATGTCCTTCGTCTCAAAGTGCCGTCAGGAAGGGTACGAAATTGATTTTATCACGCTGATGAAACAACCAACGTTGCGAAACTGGCTCGCATTGCTGAACGGCGATCTGGAAGAGAAATGAACGGATTCAAGGGAAAAACCGTCTGGGTAACGGGAGCAGGGAACGGTATCGGCTCCCGAACAGCCCTCCGTTTTCACGAGGCAGGAGCGAGGGTTTTTGGATTCGATCTGAAGTTTCCTGATTCAATGCCGTTTGAGACGCTCATTCTGGATGTCAGCGATGCCCATGCGGTGCAAGAAACCTGCCCTCCATTGCTGAAGGCAAATGGGTTGGATGTGCTGGTTAACGGTGCGGGAATTCTGCGCCTCGGCTCCGCAGAAACGTTAAGCCATGAAGACTGGGAAAGCTCAATCAATGTTAATGCAGGCGCAGCATTCAATTTGTTTAAAATCCTCATTCCACACTTTCAGCGCCAGCGCAGCGGCAATATCGTCTCAATAGCCTCCAACGCAGCTCACGTGCCGCGCGTTAATATGGCAGTTTACTGCGCTTCTAAGGCTGCGATGCGTAGCCTGTGCCTGAGTGTGGGGCTGGAACTGGCGCCTTTTGGGGTACGATGTAACATTGTTTCACCCGGTTCCACACTGACTCCAATGCTGGAGGGAATGCTCAACGATGATGATATGGCACATCAGCGTCTGATCAACGGCCTTACCGAACAATTTAAACTCGGTATTCCACTCGGGAAAATCGCACAGCCCGACGAAATAGCCAACGTCATTTTGTTTTTGGCCTCCGACCAAGCAAGCCACATAACGTTGCAAGATATTGTCATTGATGGGGGCGCTACACTCGGTGCCTGATAAACCGAATGTTTAAATCTGTTTACCTGTATGCCACTATAAAAAACGGAAAGACTATAATTCCATGGAATGGGTCACTATTAAAAATTTAAACCAAAAACGAGTTAAAGAAAAGGGGTATAACATGAGCCATATTGCAGCATTGAGAAAAGTCAATAATTTAAAACAAGAGTTTGATTTAATAGAAAAAATCTGGTCACCGAAGGTGATAGCTGAAACAAGCGAATATAAGATAATCATATTGCTGGCTGAGGGTGATTTTCTATGGCACACACATGAAGATGAAGACAAGGTATTTATGGTTATTGAAGGCGAACTCCGTATAGATTTTAAAAATGATCACGTAATAATAAAGCAAGGTGAGTTTTTTGTGGTACCTAAAGGGGAAGAAAGTAAGCCTTCGTCCAAGGAATTAACCAAGCTGCTATTAATAGAACCATATATAGTCGCGAATTCAGGCCAATAAATTATTAATAAACATTGTCAGGTCGTGAATTCAGATAATGAATTCAGATAATAAGTGCCACGCGTGATTTGAGATGGAAACAGGGGGGAGCGACTGATTAGCTCCCCCCTGCTCCTACCACCTACAAATCGGCGCGGTCAATGCTGATTTTTTAGAAAAGTACTTTCACACCGATACCCACTTCACGCGGTTCCAGCATGTATCCTGAAGACCCAGCCGTACGATCATGGTATTTGTATGTCGGCACACGTTTGTCAAAGATGTTATTTCCGTAAGCAAAGAGTTCCAGATTGTTGGTCGGATTATATGATAAACGGAGATTGGAAACTAAATAGGAACTGACGCGCAACTCGGGATTGTTCTGGTCATTTGAGAAGTAATGATCCACGTAACGAAGATTGCCATTCAGACGAACTTTTTCGGTGATGTTCCAGTCAGCACCGACGTTAAACATGTAGCCAGGCGCTTTAGCGAATTGTTTTCCTTCAAACAAGTTGCCTCGATAATCGGCGAATTTTTTGATTTCGGTATGAAGCAATCCAAGCCCACCGCGTAGGCGAAGATTGTCCAGCGCCTGATAATCTGCCCCCAGCTCAAGTCCATAGGTTACCGCCTTGTCGGCGTTGACAAGGATAGAACCGTTAGGTCTGTCTTTCGTGTAATCCTCTACAGAACTCTGGAACCCTCTATAATCTGTATAAAAAATATTACCGGTTACCAGCAATCGGTTATTGAGCGCTTTACCACGCGCAAACAACTCGTAATTCCAAGCCTTCTCTGGAGCGAAGGTGTAATAGGAATGCCCAGAGAAATTCACACCTGTACCACCCGGCGCATAGCCTTTGCTTATCAGAGTACCGACGGTTATATCGTCAGTAACGTCATAGGCGAGAGAAACTTTCGGCAGAATAGCATGGAATCCTTTGCTATATTCATGATAGACACCAGGTACATAGCTGGTGACCCCTTCATGCTTGACTTGGTCATATTGATAACGCAAACCGCCAGTCAGAGCCCATTTTTCCGCAAAACGCCTGGTAGTCTCTGAGAAAAGGCCGACACTGGTGTTAGTCAGATCGGCGTCTGCCTTGCCCAACAGATTATCAAGCACATTCCAGGCCTTGTCACGCGAGTAATAGAGCCCTGTCACTCCACTCCAGGTTGAATATTCATCACCGAAGTTCAAACGCATTTCGTTGGAAACATTGTTCGAATCGCGATTCGCGATACCTGGAAGCATCTTCGTGAAAGTGTAACGATACTGCGATGCAGAATATTGGAGCTGGTTGGAGAACACCATATCGTTTTCAAACGTATATTGAAGATCTAAAATACCGATATTACTATTGGTCTTAGCTCTGTTGGTGTTTAGAGTCGAGTTTTTCAAATCGCTGTAGGGCAACGACGCCGACTCACTATCCGGACTTTTTGCTGTCATATGGGAGTAGGTCAGTTTGACCAACCAAGGACTATCCAGCGGTTGCCAAAGCGCCTTAACGCGAACATCCAGATTTTCGAAATCTTTGTTCATATCAGAATCAAAGAAACGGGGATTGGTATATTTAATGAATGTATTTCTGCCGCTGTAATCCATGGCGAGGCGTACTGCGAGATCTTCTGTCAATGGGCCATTGACAGTAAAGGAAGCACGTTTCTTTTGGTGGCTTCCGTATAGAATCTGCCCATCGAATTCGGGGGTAAAGGTGGGATCGTTAGTCTTGATAATAACCGCACCGGCGATACTATTCGCCCCCTGTGTCGTCGTTTGTGGGCCACGGAATACTTCCACTGAATTCACGTCCCAAACAGGCCCTCTCCCCAAACTAAATTCTGCGGAGCTGATATAACGCCCATCAATACTGATGGTCGCTCGTGGTATGGGTTTAGAAAGAAAGGTATTTCCTCCTACGAGAGGCCCGTTTGTCTCAATACCGCGGATACTTGGCGCACCTGTATTGCTGGTATAAAGCACATTGGGTGTACCCTGCAAAATATCAACGATGGTTGTCGCCTCAGGCTTACTCTGTATCTCCTGCCTGGAGATAACCGTGACTGAACTTGACGTTCTCTGCAAAGTTCTTTCTGTTTTTTCACCCGTTACCGTGATGACATCGGCGTCATCGCTCCCCGTTTTGTTTTTCTCTGTTTGAGTCAAAGCGATAGCTTGGCCTCCCAAGGACGATAAGGAAAACAAAATCGCACTGCTAAGTAACACTTTTCTGCGTGAAAAAAGCAGATTCCCCATCTTTACACCAATAGGTGTGACTATTTTTATAGATATAATTCTCATTCTCATTATCATTATCATTATCATTCACAGGCTAACAATATTATGTTAACCTCTTCATTTGTCAATTGTATATTTGTCAGTTCGTTTCAAATACAGCAGCCATTGAAGCGCACATCCTGTGGGCAGCATTAGCCCTCCTATGTGGCATTTAATAGATATTGGCTCGTATTAATGCATTGTAAAAAATGATCGTTCAGTTTGATAAAACGAGAAAATCCATGTTGAATATTGATTCAGGAAAGTTATCGCACATATCCGTATCCCGTTATGAAGAACATATCTGGCTACTACAGCAACAAAACCCTGGCCGAATTCTCAAGCAGCTCTCAGCCTGGCGGCTTCATGACAATGTGAATATTTCAATGATGGTTCATGCTATTCAGTCTGTTATTGAAGCAATACCGGCTCTGAACGTACGCTATGAGTTAAATGATGACGGTGAGTTGCATAAAACCCGAGTTGTGGGCTGGCAGGCATGCCTTGAGTTTTCCCATGCCAGCTCACATACAGACATGATCAAGCAGATACTGGCTGTGCAAGCATCTGCTTGGGTCCCTGAGCGACATCCGCCATTTAAGGTATTGATAATACAAAAAAATAATGAAGTTGTTTTATCTCTTATTTTGCACGAGATATTGGCACAAACTTGTCATGAAAACGAGATACTCGAAATACTGATCCGCGCTTATGCCGGTCACTGTGTAGAGCCCCCATCCCTAAAACGTGTCTCCTTACTACCTTTCGACGGAAAGGCGATTTCTCTCGTATCCTGGCTACGCTGTTGCAATAGTGAGAACAGCATCATTCATTCCTCTTTTGATGTAACAGCCGACCTGAATAAAGATCGGTTCGCACTGCGTTGGAAAACAGGACTTAAAATTAATGAACTGAAAACGTCCCTTTCTCGCGACAGACTGCCCCATTGTGTGTCGGCTATGATTTCAGTCAGATTCGCTCAGTTCATTGGCCTGCTCGGTGGTCAAGAAAAGATTGCACTTTGTCTGTTACAGCCGGACGGTTTCCGCCGCATTATTATCGAGTGTGGCATGGCGGAAACACAGAACATCAAATCCGTCATGGATAGGCTTCAGGAGCAACCAGACGAAGATAATCTTCTCTCTGGTACTCCCGTAACAGGGAGTGATGAGTCTTGGGTATATGTTCGGTTGCTATCTCGTCCGAACGGTCTGGTTGAACAACAGAGCTTACTGAGCCAGCCCATCCTATTGCCAACCTATGAAATGCGTCCTGATTTTGAACTGGCAACAGAGTGTGAAGGTACAGAAGAAATTAGCCTTATATTAACAATCGGCCAGGCGATTTCCGGTCATACCGGCGAGTTTCTGCTAAATCGTTTTGTGTCGTTTCTTAAAGGCGGTGAAGGTGCTATTGCGGGTTTAGTCGCGAACTTTGTGTCTGGCACTGCGGTGCATTCTGCTCACAACGTCCCTGGCAAGGAGATCTCCGCTGGTACTGATGAAATAGCAGCGATCATATTGTCAGAGTTCCGTGAAACTTTGGCCGTTACAGATATGACACTGGATGATGATTTTTTTGACTGTGGCGGTCATTCTCTGCTGGCAACGCGCATTATCGGTAAGCTACTTGGCACGCACGGGCTGGAAGTGCACTTCGGTGATTTCTTCAGCCACCCTTCAGCTGCCGCCTTGGCATCACGTGCAGTGATAACAAATCAGAGTAAGGACGCGGAGCCTTCGGCGCAGACGCAAAACGATCGTTTGACGGCACCCTTGGCACTCGCACAAACCTCTCTTTGGAATGCCTATAACGCTTATGAATTTGGCACCATCTTCAACCTGCCATTCGCGCTGGATTTTCTTGATGAGGTTGACGAAACGCTCCTTGAGCAGGCTTTTTCTGATCTTATCGAGCGTCATTCCAGCCTGCGCACCCTATTCCATGTTCAAAATGGTGAGGTCTGTCAGCAGATTGTCGCCATGTCGGACGTGACCAATGATAAGTGGTTCTGGCGCAGTCACGAAAGCAAAGGTGTACATCTTGATGACGAAGCTGCTTATAAATTCGATCTTTCCCGCGAATTGCCGATCAGAATACGGCTGATCCGCAATCCAGAAACCGGACGTCAAATATTGTCATTCCTCGTTCATCATATGGTTATTGATGAATGGTCGTTGAACGTCCTGATGGAAGAACTTGCCCAGGCTTATTTAGCGCGTTCCGCAGGTATGTCTCCTGTCTGGAAAAAAACCGCATTGTCATTCCATAAGTTTGCTCTGCAACAGCAGACAGGTGGTTTTAATCAAAAGCATCTCGATTACTGGACTAACATGTTGCGTGATGCAACGCGCGGGTTAGAACTCGCCTTATCTGACAACCGGAAGACTATCACTGCGCATGAAAGTTCGTCAGAAGCCGGCTGGATCGAGTACAAACCTAAACCTGAAATCACTCATCGTCTTTATTCATTTGCTCGGCAAAATAATGCTTCCCTGTTCAGTGTCGTCTACGCTGCAATTGCGCTTTCGCTGCACAAGCTTGGCAATCTGAAGGATATCGTGATAGGTACCTCTGCGTCGGGTCGTACCGATCCCGATACCTATGAAACAGTAGGTTATTTTACCACCATGGTTGCTCATCGGTTGCAGTTCTATCCAGAGAAACCCGTCGGCGCACTGATCGAAGACACCAGAGACACTATCAATAATTCCATGCCGTATGCGGATATACCGCTCGATCTTATTCAACAATCGTTAGGGATGACACCTGAGGATGGCCTGATATTCGACGTTTATATTCAGATTCATGCCAATAATGCGCTGAATGGCGCCCTTAAGACCCCGTCTGGTAACGATATACGCTACCGGCAAATCGATCCCGATAAAAAAGAATCCATGTTCGGTCTTCAATTCGAGATCATGGAAGATGTCATTGATGGAGAAAGAATAATGCGACTGGTGATAACTTACCGTGCGGATCGTTACCCTGAAGAACACGTTCAGCGCATCTGTGAAACAATAGATAAAGTTTTCGCATTCTTCACAACACCTGAGGTCTCAAGCCTCCCTCTTGCTCAAGTTCCTGTGTGATGTCTATGGGGTGATGAACCAACCATTATGGATGTGGTTCGGTCAAGGGTGGTTTGTTGCCTGACCGAGCCATATAACCCTATTTCGCTCTGAAAGAGAAAATATTATGAAATCTGCTATTACTGTCATATTACTGTGCTTGATGGGAACATCGGCCTTTGCCGCAACGCGGCAGGTCACGGATACTATGGGACGGGAAGTCGTTATTCCTGAGGAACCACAACGTATTGTGGTGATGAGCGAGCCAGCTATCGGTCTGCCCCTAATGGAACTGGGCGTTCAACCGGTCGGCAGTTATGGCCGTTCGGAAGATGGCACCTATCAGTTTGGTGCAGATTTCGTCGATAGTGTGCTCGGTAAAGGGTACACAAAACCACAAGGCATCAGTTCTGGCCGAGAGATCGATCTGGAAAAACTTTACGCGCTTAAACCCGACCTCATTATTGGAACAGAATTCGATGTTGACAAGGTAAAACAGCTTTCAACGGTCGCTCCTGTTTATCTACAAAATTTCCTTTCTGGAAAATTCCATAATTTCAATATTGAAGAAAATCTGGCCAAACTTACCGGACGTGAGCAGAATTTTCAAAAACGGCGGGATATGTATTTACAACGCGTAGCAGCAACACGCGCCCTTTTGCCGGAAAATCTGGCTAATAAGACCTATTTGCCGATCCTTGTAACAGATCAGATCAATGTCGTCGGCGAAGCAACCGGTTTCACTCAAGCATTGGAAGATCTTGGTTTCACCCGTTTGAATCTTTCGGCACAAGGCGGTCTTTCGGCCACCTCATCTCAACTGCTTTTACAGTTGAGCGCTGACAAATTAGGCGAACTCAATCCGGACGTTCTGGTCGTACTCAACAGTTGGGGCAGCAAGGAGCTCGATGAGAACGCTATTCGCTCTGCACTTGATCGGATTGTGCCTGGATGGACTCATTATATGAAACCCGCTCGCGAAAAACGGATTGTTTTTCTTAACACAGGCGAAGTTTTTACCCCCACGTTTGCTAGTGCGGAACATACTCTCAGAGCCGTGGGAGAATGGGCTAAGACAAAGCAATAAAATGATCCAGTCCGCCAGAGGCTATGTGAATTCAACTTATTTTTATACTTGCTCTTACTAATCAGAATTTTTCAACTACATGAATAAACTATGAGAGAATTAACGTCAATGCAGGCAGCCTGCTGGGTCGGGCGTAACGTTCAGACCGATTTGGGAGGCGTTGCCGCGCATCTTTATGCTGAGTTCGACGGCTATAACATTGAGGTAGAACGATTTAAACAGGCTCTGGAACGCGTTTGTTCTCTGCACCCCATGCTAAGACTCTGTGTCAGCGCTGAAGGGCTTCAGTCTGTTGCTCCATTCGGTGAGTCGTTATTGCTGGAGATTGAGGATTTTAGGGGATTACCAGCACAAGAGGAGACAAGGTTACTTCTTGTTAAACGCGTGGAGTGGACCCATCAGAAACTTGATCTTTCTTCCGGTCAGGCGTCCCGTTTTTCGCTCAGTCTGCGGGATGGCGGCAAATTTCGCCTGCATGTCGATACAGATATGATAGCTATCGATCCTTCGAGTTTCAGGGTATTAATGGAGGATCTGGCGATATTTTATGATAACCCGGATCAGCCGGTTCCGGTAATCGAGTCATATTTCAACTGGTGCGACCAGGTGCGCACCGAACCCTATCTAAAAGCTGCCCGTGAAAGGGACAGAATCTGGTGGCGCTCACGTATTCCGCACATTCCGCCGGCCCCCGTGTTGCCTATTAACAAAACTTTGCCCAATCAGGTTCGCAGCCATCGGCTGGCGGCATGGCTCCAGCCAGACGAACGTCAGGCGTTGAAAAGGCTTGCCCGAACACACAGGGTAACCATGTCGAGCTTGATGCTGGGACTTTTCTCTATTGTTCTTGGAAGGCATACCGGAGATAAATGCTTTCGGCTCAATGTGCCGATGTTCTGGCGTTCCCCCCTTGTGGATGGCGTGGAGAGGATCGTCGGCGATTTTTCTAATGTGCTCATCGTCGGCGTGGATATCAATGAAGCTGAAAGCCCTGCTGACCTTTGTAAACGACTTGGCGGGCAACTGACCGATTTGCTTGCCCATTCGGCTTATCCTGGTGTGAATCTGATGCGCGATCTTTCCCGGCATCATGGCGCGACGCAATTGACTCCTGTCGTCTTCACTGCGGCACTGGATATACCGGGGGAAGAGCTTCTCTCAGATCGTGTCAGGCGCGCATTTGGTCCCATGAACTGGGTTATTTCACAAGGTCCGCAAGTTGCGCTTGACGCACAAGTTGCTTCCGCCGACGGTGGTATTCTCATCAACTGGGACATTCGTCTGGATATACTGCCAGAAGAATGGATAACCCCAATGTTCGACAGTTTTGTCAATTTCGTCCGTGAAATCGCTACAGATCCGCAACGCTTCGATGAGGCAATACATTCACCCGATGAAATAACAGCCCCATCACCGATAGCCAGAATCAGAACTACTGACTCTACTGTAAAAATCGACCGGAAGAACCGTATGGAAAAACCATTAACCTCCCTGCAACTGGCATATCTACTTGGGCGGCGGGCAGAATTACCGCTTGGTGGCGTTGCGATGCAAGAATTTCGCGAGTACCGCGGACGCATGGAGTTGGCACATCTGCAAAATCACCTAGCGGACATGGTTCAACGTCATGAAAGTTTGCGCACTCGAATAGATGCAAAGCGACTCGTCCAATATGTTAGCGCAGAAGTGGATATCAATTTACAGCAAATCGACCTGAGCATCCTGTCACGGGAAGAGGCACTCCGTCATGTGGAAAACCACCGTGAAGAATTCGCACATGCGCTTTTCGACTTGGATCGCTCTCCGTGGGATATCACGCTGTTCCGTTTGCCGGAGAATAAACCGGAAGAGGATAATCTGATCGCATTTGTTCGTTTCGACGCACTGATCCTTGATGGACGGTCGATAGCCGCCCTGATGGTAGAGCTTTTCGAGGGCAAGGTATCAATCGTGGCGGATACTGATTCCCCCTTGGATGGAGAAGATATCTCTGAAAGGCGCAAGATGGATGAAGCGTATTGGAAAACAAAGCTTGAGGCAGTCAGCGGTCCACTACGATTTCCGTGGACAAAACCACTAGCGCAAATAGGTACTTCCCTCTATGCACGGCAAAGCCTGATTGTAGCACGGGAAGATTATATCGCAGTGTCGAAAGCTGGCGCCAAACAAATGCTTTTCAAGAATTCTACTATCATGACGCTGGTACTTGAGGTTATGTCCCATTGGATCGAAGAGAAGAGTTTATTCATCGGTGTTCCCGTCGCGCCGCAGGTATCCGGTGTTTTATGTAATCATTCAAGTTTTATTGTGGTCAACTGGAATGCTGAGCAGGGTAACCTTTCTGAGCGAGCCAGCACCCTACAGAATGATGTGCTGGAAGGGCTAGAACATCTTGCATTTTCAGGTATAGACATTACCCGGCTTCTGGTTGAAAAGCATGGTGCTGGCCCTGTTTTACCGGTGGTGATTACCAACGGACTTTCGTGGCCGGTATCAGGTCAGGACAGTTGTATGCAGTGGCATAGTGGGCTGACGCAGACACCACAAGTCGCGATGGATATTCGTTTTTCGATCAATGCAGACAAAGCGCTTATCTTTGACATCGATTATGCCACTGCGGCGATTGAACCAGCTCTCGTTCGAGACATTTTAGGAGCTATAGACAAGGCAATACAGGCTATCGCAGTTTCAGGCGTATTCGCAATTTCGGCGCAGGAGATTATCGATACGAACCACTATCGATTGAACGGCATTGAAGCTGATTTTCACTGTGGGCGGTTTCTTAGCCGGATAGCCGCCAATATCTTCGACAACAAAAACACCAAAACGGCGCTTATCAGTGGCGACAGGTATGTCAGCTACGCCGAACTGGGTCGTAATGTGCGTCGAATAATGGGAGCTTTCATGGAGAAAGGGCTTTCCAAGGGTAGTGTCGTTGCCCTCTGTATGCACCGTGGGCCCGAGCACACGGCTGTGACCCTAGCCTGTGCGTTGACGGGGGTGATCTGGGTTCCGATAGACGCAGATTCGCCCTCAGAGCGACTGCGCTATCTCCTTGAAAATTGTCATCCAGATCTTGTGGTAACGACAAAAAGAGAAGGGATTGAACATCCAGTAGAAACACCTGAAAAACTCTTGTCTGCCGAGCCCTTGGCGGAACTCCCGCTTATGCTTGACGCTCTCTCATCGAGCGAAGCACCCGCTTATTACCTCTACACATCTGGGACAACCGGAAGGCCGAAATGCGTTGTTTTATCCAATAAATCAACATCGAATGTCATCACCAGCACTCTTGACAAATGGTCCGTAACGCACCGGGATGTCTTTATTTCTGTCACGCCTTTGCATCATGATATGTCAGTCTTCGACGTTTTTGGCTGCCTGACTGTAGGTGCGACCCTTGTTCTTCCCGCTATCGGTGAAGAAAAAGATGCACTACGCTGGAACCAGTTAGTTGCCAAGCACAAGGTGACATTATGGTGCTCTGTGCCCGCTATTCTGGAAATGCTTCTCGCGTGTCACCAGGGAAATGAATTGAAAAGCCTGCGACTGATTGCTCAGGGTGGCGATTACATCAAACCAGCTGTTATTGGCAGCCTGCGTACACTGCTGCCGTCAGTACGGTTGATTTCGTTGGGGGGACCAACAGAGACGACTATATGGAGTATATGGCATGAAATAGGGCTGGACGACGTTAGCCTGATCCCTTATGGAAGGCCCTTACCGGCTAACAGCTATTTTCTGCTAAACGGGCGTGGCGATCATTGTCCGGTAGGTGTTACTGGCCTTATTCATACGGCAGGCGTCAATGTCGCATTGGGTTATCTGGAAAACGGAAGCCTCACCCAAACCAATTTTGTGACCATCAAGGATACGAACGGAGAAGAGATCCGCGCGTTCCGGACCGGTGATCACGGGCATTATCGTCGTGATGGCATTATTGTCTTTGATAGCCGTGTCAACGGTTATGTCAAGGTGCGTGGTGTACGTATTTCGTTGCCGGACATCGAGAATGAACTGGTTCGCCACCCGTCGGTTAAGCATGTTCTTGTGGTGGACTATGGCGAGGAAATGCACGGTGAAACTTCCATCGGCGTACTTTATGTGCCGCTACAAGAGGATGCTTTGTCAGGAGCAGAATTGCGCAAATATGCCTGCCAATGTCTGCCGCCATCGCATATCCCAACACGGATCCTGACGGTCGCCGAATTACCGCTCTCACCAAATGGCAAGCCTGATCGCTCTAAAGCATGCAGCCTGCTGACGGAATCGGTGCATGAGCAACCACCTATTCGGCGCGACTCTTTCCCTGTGCGAGAAACAGCGATGAAAAAGAAGGTGCTGGAAATCTATCTGGACGTGCTCGGTCAATCACACGCTAGCCACATCGATGGAGACAGCGACTTCATCAGCATGGGGCTGCGTCCTCAGCATCTGAAAACAATTTCAGCACTGATCTATGAGAAATTTGCGATCGTGCTTTCGCTCTCGCAATTGCTGCGTTGTCGTAACGTGGCAGAAGTCGAACAGCATCTTAATGGAAAAATGTTAGAAAACAGCTCGGATTATTAATATGAATAATATTGACCTGATCGGTATTGGTATTGGCCCCTTCAATCTGGGATTGGCGGCACTGCTTTCGTCACATTCTGATCTGACCAGCCTTTTCCTCGAACGTAAGCTTGAGTTTTGCTGGCATGAGGGGCTCCTGTTACCCGGTACAACGCTGCAGGTTCCATTCCTCGCGGATCTAGTAACAATGGCAGAGCCTACACACCCTCTGAGTTTTCTTAATTATCTTCATGAACATGATCGTCTTTACAAATTCTACTATTATGAAAACTTTCAGATCCCACGCCAGGAATATGACCATTATTGCCGCTGGGTGACGCAGCGGCTTCCCTCCTGCCAGTTCGGTGAAAATGTTATTGATGTGGCTTATGATCCGGTTTCCGATCATTTCATTATTGAAAGTAAGTCTCATACGGGACCGACGCACCAGTATTGCAGTCGTCACCTGGCTATCGGTATAGGCACCGCTCCGTTTCTGCCTGAGTGGGCTAAAATCCAGACCAAAGCGCCTATTTTTCATTCGGCGGAATTCATAAACAGACGTGCACAACTCTCAACGTGCAGGCGTGTCACGGTAATTGGTTCAGGGCAAAGTGCTGCTGAATGCGTGCTGGCGCTCCACAATGCGTTGACGCCTGAAATGATAGAGGCTGGTGCTTCAATCCAGTGGATCACGCGATCTGCCGGTTTTCATCCTATGGAGTCGTCGAAACTCGGTCAGGAATGTTTCACGCCGGCCTACATGAACCATTTTCACCGTATAACAAGAGAGAAACGCCGCAAGATCGTGGCGGGTCAAGGGGGACTTTATAAAGGTATCAGCACCTCAACTATCGCAGATATCTTCGACATTTTATATGAAGGCTCCATCGGCGGCCGTGATCCAGGACTTTTGCTTGTTTCAAACTGCGAAGTCGAGCAGGTAGAAAACACCGGAGACTCTGAGGCGTTGCGGGTCGTTTTTCGTCATCGGCATCTCGATAAAGTCGGCGTCATTGAAACCGATGCTATTGTCGCTGCTACAGGTTATGAGCATACCAGCCCCGAATGGTTAGAAGGACTCAAAAATACCGTGCTTGCAACCGACGATTACGGCGATTTTATTGTAAAAGAGGACTTCAGTGCTCAGCGCCTTGACAAAGGAAAAGGCCTGATTTTCGTCCAGAATGCTGAGATTTTTCAGCACGGTATTGGCTCTCCCGATCTGGGGCTTGGGGCGTATCGCAATGGGATTATTGCCAACCAGCTTCTTGGACGAGAGTATTATCGCTTGCCTCAAAACTCGTCATTCCAGAGCTTTGGTCTGCCAGAGTGATACGATACAGGAGATAAAGATGACATTGTCCTTTGCCGATAAGAACAGGCTAGATGCGTTTTGGCATTACTGTGTTAAAAACCAGTATTTCAATATCGGCTATCCTGAGTCCTCAGACTTTGATTATTCTTATTTACAGAGATTCATGCGGTTCTCTATCAACAATTGTGGTGACTGGGGAGCGGAGTGCAACTATCTCTTAAACTCTTTTGAGTTCGAAAAAGAGGTCATGAAATATTTTGCTGAACTGTTCAAAATCCCTTTCGAAGACAGTTGGGGTTATGTTACCAACGGAGGAACGGAAGGTAATATGTTCGGCTGCTATCTTGGGCGAGAACTATTCCCGGAGGGGACACTTTATTATTCAAAAGATACGCATTATTCGGTGGCAAAAATCGTCAAGTTACTGCGTATCAAATCTTGTTTAGTAGAATCCTTACCCACGGGTGAGATAGATGATAATGACCTGATGCAGAAGATCATCGCTCATAAGGAACCACATCCAATCATCTTTGCCAATATCGGCACGACATTGCGCGGTGCGGTGGATAACATAAAGATCATTCAACAACGTATGCAGCAAGTCGGTATCGCTCGCGAGAATTACTATCTACACGCCGATGCTGCCTTAAGTGGGATGATCTTGCCGTTCGTAGATAACCCGCAGCCTTTTACCTTTGCAGATGGTATCGACTCCATCTGTGTCTCCGGGCACAAAATGATAGGTTCCCCCATTCCTTGCGGGATTGTTGTTGCAAAACGGAAAAACGTTGAGCGAATTACAGTCGATGTTGATTACATTTCGGCTCAGGACAAGACCATCTCAGGTTCACGTAATGGTCAGACACCACTAATGATGTGGGCGGCCATTCGCAGTCACTCGTTTGCCGATTGGCAGCGCCGCACCAAACACTGCCTGGAGATGGCACAATATGCCGTCAAGCGTTTTCGTGCTGCCGGGATAGACGCCTGGCGTCATGACAACTCCATTACGGTGGTATTTCCATGCCCGTCAGCAGCCGTCTGGAAGAAGCATTGTTTGGCAACGTCGGGGGATGTTGCACATCTAATCACCACGGCGCATCATCACGACAGTAGTAAAATCGATGCATTAATCAACGATGTTATTGCGGAATCGTGCCAGATAGTTC
Source organism: Photorhabdus viridis (assembly GCF_040256935.1). NCBI lineage: Bacteria > Pseudomonadati > Pseudomonadota > Gammaproteobacteria > Enterobacterales > Morganellaceae > Photorhabdus > Photorhabdus viridis. The sequence continues at coordinate 26,730 of NZ_JBEJZY010000008.1, read as the reverse complement.
AAGTGCAGGATGCTGTCATGTGAGAGGTAAAAATAACTACATTGGGGCTTACCCTGTGATCTTGGTATGCTAGCCAAATCATAATGATTACACTGTAATTTATTTTATATAAGATAAACTGAAGGAGTCTCTGGTGCTTACAGCAAAAAATATCACCGCAACTTACGGCAAGAAAACCGTATTGCATGATTTGTCAGTAGACTTTGCTCAAGGGCGCATCACTGCACTCGTCGGGTCTAATGGCTGCGGTAAGTCGACACTTCTGAAGTCCATCATGGGTTTCATTCCCTTGAAAAGCGGAGAAATTCTGTTGGAAGGTAAGCTGATTACAGGGATAAGTCGTAAAGCGCTGGCTCGAAGAGTCTCTTATCTGCCGCAGGAATGCCACTGCCCGGATTACATGACATTGGGAGAGTTGATCGAGCTGACAGCTTGTGGGCGCAGTTCGCTTTTCGGCGGGCCATCCTCGCGGGATCGCAAATTGTTTCATGATGTACTGGAAATCGTCGGCTTGGCCGATAAGGCAGGCTCTCAAGTCAACTCCCTTTCAGGAGGGCAACGCCAGCGCGCATGGGTGGCGATGGTGCTTGCACAGGATACTGATATCATTCTTATGGACGAACCAGTGAACCACTTGGATATCAAATATCAATACACGGTGCTTAAACTGGTTCGCGATCTCTCATTCCAGCACGGAAAAACCATCGTTGTAGTGCTACATGATTTAAATCTAACAACGATTTTTGCCGATGATGTTGTGATGCTGAATACTGGCAGCGTTATTGCAGCAGGTGCTGTCAATAAAACAATAACGGTAGATAATATCCGGCGCGTATTCGATATTCCGGCCGATATTTTCAGTTACAACGGCAGCCTTATCTGTCAGCCTTATCCGGGCATAAACCACCCTGAAAATCAGTCCGGAGTATGACAATGAAATCCAGACTGTTCTTTATATTCGCACCTTTTGTATTGCTGCTGATCTTTTTTTCTAGTCTCTCTTTTGGCGTGAATATTGCGTCAGTTTCGCAAATTTATGCGGCCTTAACACAGCCCGAACCGCAAGACTATGAGCAGGCAGTTATTTTATACCAGCGACTGCCACGGGCCTTGATTTCTGTTTATGTCGGTGCGGTGATGGCATGCAGTGGTCTCGTCTTCCAGGGGCTTATCCGCAATCCACTGGCCTCCTCATCAACATTGGGAATCAATGCCGGTGCGGCACTGTTTGTCATAGTAGGCGCAATCAGCTTTGAGTTCGATCTGACATTACAAGGCATAGCAGCCCTTGTCGGCGGGTTATTCGGCTTTCTGTCATCTCTTGCAGTCTCTCGCCTGGCTGGCGTTAACGGCGTTTCTCGCGACTTGCTATTGATACTGTCAGGCACATTAATAGCGATGCTTTATCTTGGGATAAGCAATGCTGTTCTTCTTGCTTATCCTGCATTACGAACCGAATATTTGAGCTGGCTAGCAGGGGCTATCAATCATGTCTATATCACAAGACTTCACCATTTCTGGTGGTTCGGTATACTGGCCTTGATGATACTTTTATTACTGGCACGTCCACTGACACTTATTCTGCTCGGTTACGAAAAGGCGCTTTCGATTGGCGTGAATGCAACGCTTGTCTCACGCATTGCACTGATTGCAGCCATAGTTGCATCCAGTTCGGCCGTTGCCATATGCGGTCTGATTGGTTTCGTGGGGCTGGTTGTACCCCATATTGTCAAACCTCTGGTTGGTCAGAATTTTATGCTGTCGCTGCCAGCCTGTGCTCTGACGGGGGCAAGTATTTGCCTGATTGCCAATCTCTGTGCGCAGACACTCTTCCAGCCTTATGTCATACATACTGGCATTCTACTGGATTTTTTGGGAGGGCTGTTTTTTATCTGGGTCATCAGAAAGCGCTATCTTTCAGCAACATCGGAGAGATTGTTGTGAACTTCGGTCAGGCAACAGACGGACAAAGGGTATTACGTTTCGCCAACGGATTGCAGATGCGTACCCGTGATATAAAAGTCGGTTTATACCTATTTACCATCACGATCATACTCGTGGCTATTTCTTTAAACGTCGGGGTTACGGACGTTGGTATACGTGAATTCACGCATATGCTTTTCGGATATTCCCTTGAGCGCCACCAGTTTTATGCACTCTGGGTTGTACGGATACCTCATATTTTATTGGGGCTGATGGTGGGTTGGTGTGCAGCCCTTGCCGGTGCTATTTTGCAGCCGATTGCTCGCAATCCGCTGGCCGACCCCGGCCTTCTTGGCATAAGTCAGGGATCTATGACGATGATCATAGTCTTGCTGGCGTTTGTTCCTTCCGCGCCTAAAATGCTGATCGTCCTTGCTGCACTGGCTGGTGGACTGATTGTTGCGTTGTTTTTGATTTTGCTCGTCGGCAATAATCGCGCAAGTGGCTTGGCAATTTTACTGATGGGGATTGCCGTTTCGTCCGTTCTTAGTTCTGTCAGCTCTTTTCTTATTCTCTATCTTCCGACAGAGTTATCCTTGAATCTTGCTGGATGGATGCAAGGATCATTGTTTCAGGCCAGTTGGTCAATTATCGCATCATTCATGCCATTATTCTTATTGAGTATTATCGGAATTCTGATCACTGGCCCCGCTTTAAACCGCTATGAGCTTGGAAATGAACTTGCTATGTCCCTTGGGGAGCCTATCAAATATTCCCGTCCGTTGCTGATGATGTTTTCTGTCTTGTTAAGCGCAGCATCTGTCACCGCAGTAGGGCCATTGAGTTTTTTGGGGATATTGGCGCCGCATCTGGCTAGCTTTATTTCATCGGCCACAGGCCGCGCCCGACTGTTTCTTTCCGCTTTGGTGGGCGGCAATCTGGTCGTCACCGCAGATATCATGACGAAAGCAGCACCCTCAGGAGTCTTTCTCCCTATCGGGTTAAGCTTCACACTCATTGGCGTGCCCTTGTTTATCCTGACAATGCGGCTGAGCGCATTACGTAAACGCTGAATGTCTGGGGCGTGATATCAATTGGTCGTGTATTCAACCCGTTGATTTTAGTCAGATAAAATCGAGCCCGGTTTAGGCGATTTGATCGATCGCCGCAAAAGATATTTTCTCAATGGGATTGAGTTATTTTTTAACATTAATCAGCTCATTACTGCGGTTCCAAATTTAACATCAGAATTTTAGAGCGGCGTTGGTAGTTGTATAGCTCTTGTTTCTGAATTGGCAGCATTGAGATTTCCGCCGGCTCAAAACCCCGTTCTTGGAACCAGTGAATGCTGCGGGTAGTCAGGACAAAAAGCTTTTCCAGCCCGAGCTGTTTAGCGTGATCCGAAATGCGATTCATGAGTACTTCACCTTTTAAAGCGTTCCGGTATTTAGGATGAACCGCTAAACAAGCCATCTCCCCAATTTTCTCGTCAGGATAGGGGTAAAGCGCGGCACAAGCGATAGTCAGGTTGTCGCGTTCGATAATGATGAATTTATCAATTTCTCTCTCAAGTTGTTCTCTTGAACGGCGAACCAAAATGCCTTGCTGTTCCAGCGGACGAATAAGTTCGAGAATGCCACCGATGTCATTGATATTCGCCCTGCGTATTTGTTCCGCGCTCTCCATGACTATTTGAGTACCAATACCATCACGGGAAAATAGTTCTTGAACCAGAGAACCATCTGCCTGATAACTTAATAAGTGGCTGCGATGAACGCCACGACGGCAAGCTTTTACGGCACTCCGTAAAAAACAGGCTGTACCTGAATAGTAATCACCTTCAGCTTCCAGTTCTTTAATGAGATCCGGCGCCTGATTAAGAAAAATTTCAGATAGAATTTTTCCATCTTTGCCTTGTACGCCTTGAGTAGAACAGAAACCTACGAATTTTTCGGCCTGTAGTTTGATTGCTAACTGAGTAGCAACTTCTTCAAATGCCAGATTAAAACTCTCGCCGGTAACGGAAACTGCAACAGGGCCAATTAGTACTATTGCACCATTGTCTAACTGACGATTTATGGCTGCCTCATCAATACGGCGAATTTTTCCACTGTGGCAATAATCCACGCCGTCATCAACACCAAGAGGTTGAGCAATAACAAAGTTACCGCTGACGACATTAATATTTGCGCCTTGCAATGGAGTATTATTTAGGCTCATAGAAAGACGTGCGGTAATATCCAGTTGCAATAAGCCAGCAGATTGTTTGACGAGTTCCAATGTCCTATTATCGGTAACGCGGGTGTGTTTGTGGTAAATCGGTTCATAATGATGGGTTGCAAGGTTTTCTTCAATTTGAGGTCTGGCGCCATAAACGACTATCAGTCGGATGCCCAAACTATGCAGTAATCCGATGTCGTTGATGATATTCGGGAAGTTCTCGTGAGCAATAGCCTCTCCGCCAAGCATGATAACAAACGTTTTGCCACGGTGTGCATTGATGTATGGAACCGAGTGGCGAAATCCCTCAACTAATTCGGTGCTGCGTTCTTTCATAAAAGACTCTCGATTGAATTTTTATTCGTAATTTATGTATTTTTATTCCTTTTGAAAGGAAATGGCAAGAGGCAATTAAAACAAAAACATTGCGATATACATGTGGACGTGAATAATTTGCCAAATATAAAATGCTTATTACTGATGACAGCATAATGTTGGTTGGTTAGCGTTTTCCACTTGGCTGTTTCTTTGGATGGAAGTCATCCTGAATATTTGTATTTTATGAATGGAATAAATAGTAGATGAGTCATTCAGATCTTAATCTGTCACGGCGTCGCTTGTTGCAGGGAGCCGCAGCAATGTGGTTGCTTAGTGTCACCCAGGTGGGTTATGCAGCATCATCAAAAATTATTGCAGTACGTATTTGGCCTGCATCCAGTTATACCCGTGTGACGCTTGAGTCCAATATTCCACTCAAATATCGTCAGTTCGTGCTGACAAATCCAAATAGAATTGTTGTTGATCTTGAAGGTGTGCAATTAAATCATACCTTAAAAGGTATGGGGGAGCAGATTCAATCCCGCGATCCTTATCTTAAACTGGTCAGGGCGGGGCAGTTTGATCCTAAAACGGTCCGTCTGGTGTTTGAAGTTAAACAATCGGTCAGCCCACATATGTTTACTTTGAAACCAGTGGCGGAATTTAAGCACCGTTTGGTTTTGGATATTTATCCCGCAGCAGGAGCGAATAAGGATGATGACCCATTACTTGCTCTGCTTGAAGAGTACAATAAAGGTAATTTGGCTGAGGATTTACCGGCGGAAATACCGAAGTCAGGCAAAGCAGGTAAAGACAGGCCGATTGTTATTATGCTCGATCCTGGACATGGTGGAGAAGATCCTGGCGCTATCGGCAAATATAAAACCCGTGAGAAAGACGTTGTTCTGCAAATCGCCCGTCGATTACGAACTATTATTCAGCGTGAACCGGGCATGAAAGTGTATATGACTCGTAATGAAGATGTGTTTATCCCGCTAAAAGTCCGGGTGGCAAAAGCACGTAAGATGCGGGCTGATTTATTTGTTTCTATTCATGCTGATGCCTTTTCTAACCGGGCTGCTCGTGGCTCTTCGGTTTTTGCGCTTTCTACTAAAGGCGCAACCAGTAATACCGCACGTTTTCTGGCCCAAACGCAAAATGAAGCCGACCAGATTGGTGGTGTAAGTAAAAGCGGTGATAAGTATCTGGATCATACCATGTTTGATTTACTACAGACGGCGACAATCAATGACAGCCTTAAATTTGGCAGTGAAGTGCTCAAGCGCATGGGTAAAGTGAATAAACTACATAAGAACCGGGTGGATCAGGCTGGATTTGCGGTACTGAAAGCACCGGATATCCCATCGATTCTGGTAGAAACTGCGTTTATCAGTAACCTGGAAGAGGAACGGAAACTGAAAACAGCGCGCTTCCAGCAGCAGGTAGCGGAGTCCATTTTCGCGGGTATCAAAGCGTATTTTAGCAATGGTGGTGATTTAGCACGGCGGTAAAATATCCGCCATTAGAACGAAACTAAGCGATAAGTTACGATAATGAGAAAGCTGCTTGGGAGATATTTTGGGAATTTGTATGCTGAAATGCATCAAGAATTGGTTGCGGGGGCCGGATTTGAACCGACGACCTTCGGGTTATGAGCCCGACGAGCTACCAAGCTGCTCCACCCCGCGTCCGTTTTAATACTGTCCGCTTTAATACTCTGAGTTGCGAAAATTGGTTGCGGGAGCCGGATTCGAACCGACGACCTTCGGGTTATGAGCCCGACGAGCTACCAAGCTGCTCCATCCCGCGTCTGTTAAGAACCCACTTTGTGTTTTCCTGCATCATTAATACCTGCCGGAATAGGTTCCTCATTCGCAAATATCGAACTATTTCATTGTGTTGGTTGCGGGGGCCGGATTTGAACCGACGACCTTCGGGTTATGAGCCCGACGAGCTACCAAGCTGCTCCACCCCGCGTCCGATGCGGGCACTATACTCAGGATCAGATCTGTTGCAAGTTTTTTTATTAAAAATTGTTTGTTTCGTTACTTTTTTGATTAGTTACGCTGCATGTTGGTGTTTTTGTATTCGTTTTTATCGCTGTTTCGTTAAGTTATTTTTTTTGTGGTAAGTTTCATTATTTTTGTTGGTTTGGTATTGTTCGCCATTAGGCAATGTCGGTAAGAGAGAAGGCAGCAATGACATTCTGGAGTAAGTATTTTCTATGTGGGATCGTGATTTCACTGTTAGTTGGATGTCATTCCCGTCCAACGGCTCAAGGTCAACAATATAAAGATGGTCATATCACTCAGGATTTATTGCTGGTTAATCAGCCCAATGCGCAGGGCAGGCCGGTTAATGCTAAAGATTTTTCAGAGCAGGTGATGCTTATTAGTCAGTCTGCTCCCCGCCTGTATAATCATAATAGCTCAACTTTTGACGCAGTTCAGAACTGGGTGCTGGCTGGCGGTGCAACCAATAAATTAAATCTGTTTAATTTGCGCGCTTACCAGATGGAAGGTGTGGATAATTACGGTAATGTCCAATTCACGGGTTATTATACGCCGGTGTTACAGGCACGCCGCGTTAAACAGGGGGAGTTTAGATATCCCTTGTACCGTATGCCGTCTAAACGCAGATATCATTTACCAAGCCGGGCCGCGATATACAATGGCGCCCTCAGCCCCAGCCTGATCATTGGCTATAGTAATTCTCTGATTGATAATTTTATTATGGAAGTGCAGGGCAGTGGTTATGTCGATTTTGGTGACGGTGAGCCGCTGACCTTTTTGGGTTATTCGGGTAAGAATGGACAGGCTTATCGGAGTATTGGCAGGTTGTTGGTTGAACGCGGAGAAATTGCGCAGAAAGATATATCTATGCTGGCGATTCGCAGATGGGCTGAATCGCACAGTGAGGCAGAGGTTCGTAAGCTGCTGGAACAGAATCCATCATTTGTCTTTTTTAAACCTGAAGTTTATGCCTCAGTGCGGGGAGCGAGTAGCGTTCCTTTGATTGCAAAAGCCGCTGTGGCCGCTGATAAAATGCTTGTTCCACCAGGAACAACATTGTTGGCGGAGATACCTTTGCTGGATAACGAGGGTAAATTTACCGGTCAGTACCAGATGCGCCTGATGATTGCGCTGGATGTCGGCGGCGCAATTAAGGGACATCATTTCGATATCTATCATGGTATTGGTGATGAGGCTGGTATCGCGGCGGGTTTCTATAACCACTACGGCCGGGTTTGGGTGCTGAAAGAAGAGCAGCCTGCTATGCTAACGGTAAATCAGTAATTCCTTTCCATAAATTTTATAACAGGTTTTCAGGATTGATATTCAGTGATGCAAACTTCTCTTTCTGATGCATATATGCAGCGCTTTGCGGGTACAGCCCGTTTATATGGTCAAAAAGCGCTTTCTTTGTTTTCTCATTCCCATGTTTGCGTAGTAGGTATCGGTGGGGTGGGCTCTTGGGCCGCCGAGGCATTGGCTCGTACAGGGATAGGCGCGATCACCCTGGTTGATATGGATGATGTTTGTATCACCAATACCAACCGCCAATTACATGCTTTAAAACAGTATATTGGACAACCAAAAACGGAAGTGATTGCTGAACGTATTCTGGCGATTAATCCTGAGTGTAAGGTTACTTGTATTGATGATTTTCTCACGCCGGATAATGTTGCAGAGATAATGGCGGTTGGATTCAGTTATGTCATTGATGCGATCGATAGTGTCAGGCCAAAAGCGGCGCTGTTGGCTTATTGTCGTCGCTATAAAATTCCGTTGGTAACAACCGGTGGGGCTGGTGGACAACTTGACCCTACACAAATTCAGGTTGTTGATCTGGCGAAAACGATTCAGGACCCTTTAGCGGCTAAACTGCGGGAAAGGCTGAAATCTGATTATCAGGTTGTGAAGAATGGTAAAGGCAAGTTGGGAATTGATTGTGTGTTCTCAACGGAGCAGTTGGTTTATCCACAGAGTGATGGCTCTGTTTGTGCTGCTAAAAGTACCGCTGAGGGGACGAAACGTATGGATTGCGCATCGGGTTTTGGTGCCGCAACAATGGTTACGGCGACCTTCGGGTTTGTTGCGGTTTCCCATGCACTGAAAAAAATGGTTGCTAAAGCGCAACGTCAGGGCATGCTTTAGTATAATTTTTTGCGGCGTTTTGCACGGTATGGATCAGCGATTTCATGCCGTTCAACCGTGAGCCGCTTAACTGTTGCTCCAGCCCAAGTTGGTGGAGCAGCGCCAACAGGTTAGTTGCTAAAATTTGTTCCGGTGTTTTTCCTTCCACCGCGGTCAATATCACTGCCAGCAGGCCTTTGACAATGCGGCCTTCGCTATCGCCATAAAAATGCAGGTAACCCTCTGACAGTAATTGGTGTCCTAGCCAAACCCGGTTTTCACAGCCAGACATTTCAATCTCCTGTTGTTTCAAGTTGTCAGGTAGTGCAGGCAGTTTTTTGGCTAGCAGGATTAACTGGCGATAGCGATCTTCCCATTGGCGGCATTGGTTAAAAGTTTCAACTAGCTGTTGCTGGCTAATTTCCTTGCCGAATGGATGTGGTGCGGTCAGGTTTTCTGCGGCTTGAGCCATATTTATTCATCCTGTAATAGAGAAAGACCGAATTTTACGGCCTGAACTAAAGAATCGGCATCCTGCTGATTGTTATAAGGCATAAAAGAGGCACGCAAACAGCCGTTGATGCCTAAAGCTTCGATCAGTGGTTGAGCGCAGTGCTGACCGGAACGTAAGGCAATGTTTTGTTCTGCCAAAATAGCTGCCAGATCACTGTGATGAATGCCGGCAAAATTAAAAGCCAATAGGCTGGAACCGGCAATGCGATAACTGATAAATCCGGGCAAAGCGGAAAGTTGTTGTTCGGTGTAGTCGGTGAGTGTGACAGCATAGGCTTCAGCTTTGGCAATATTGATATCTTTCAGCCATTCCAGCGTGGCAGAAAAACCAATAACACCTGCAACATTCGGTGTGCCCGCTTCAAACCTGAATGGTACAGCCTCTGGCGTGAAACCGTTGAATGAGGCGTGGGTAAGCATTTTTCCGCCGCCTTGCCAGGGAGACATTGCATCAAGTAATTCACTTTTGCCGTAAAGTACACCAACGCCATTTGAACTGTAGAGCTTATGAGCGGAAAAGGCGTAGAAATCGATGTCTAATTGCTGAACATCAACGGGATTGTGAACAACTCCCTGAGCACCATCAACAACGACTAGACAACGATGTTGGTGCGCTATTTTTGTTATTGCAGTTAGATTAACAGCTCCGCCGGTCACATTGGACATCTGGCTGATTGCTATTAATCGGCTGCGTTTGTTCAGAAGTTCAGGCAGCATATTGATATCCGGCAATTTGCCGTTGCCTAAAGGCCATTTAATCACTTTGGCGCCGGTTTGTTCTGCCAGCATTAACCAGGGGATCAGGTTGGAATGGTGTTCCTGCTCACTAACGATAATTTCATCACCGGACCGGAGATGGGGACGGAAATAATTTTGGGCAACCAGATTGATAGATTCTGTTGTGCCTTTTGTCCAGATAATATTTTCGGCTTGTGGCGCGTTGATGAGCTCAGCAACCTGTTGCCGGGTATTTTCATAGCGAGATGTGATTTCCAGCGCTGTGTGGTGTTGGCTGCGATGTACGGTAGTACTACTGTATTGATAATAATCCTGAGTTACCTTTATCATGGCTTGTGGTTTTAGGGCAGTTGCTGCACTATCCAGGAATACAGTTTGTTGTTGCAGGGCGGGGAATTGCCGGCGGAACTGTTCTGGTTCGAACTTTTTCATAGTGTTTTAATTAGGTTTCATGGTTATTGATCAGATTATTCTGTTGGTGATGATGATCCGCTTGCTTGTGGCTGAAAATGGATAGGTTGTTATATTGAATAATATTGCCATGTTCCCGCTATTATGACAAAAAAAAGCACCGCAATCGCGGTGCATTAAAAATCACTATGGACAGACAGGGTTAAATGTACAGGAAGTGAAAAAAACAGTAGCTTAAGCTACATAGTCTGGTTTTCCAGACAACTTGCAAACACAACATCACAACCACAAAGCCAAAAGTTTCATAGCGTTACAACTAATTCACTTTTCGTTCCGGCTTAGGAAGTGGCGCCACTATAGGGATTTACTGGTGTATCCTCAATGGACAATTTATAATGATTCGGATTACAAAAACTAATAACTGAATATAAAGAGTTACCGGTATCACCAACATTGCATAAGGGCTCACATGTCCAAACGTTTACCACCACTGAACGCGTTGCGGGTTTTTGATGCTGCGGCGCGTCATTTGAGTTTTACTAAGGCGGCTGAAGAGTTATTTGTGACGCAGGCTGCAGTTAGCCATCAGATGAAAAGTCTGGAGGATTTCCTTGGGTTGAAGTTGTTTCGTCGTCGCAACCGCTCATTATTGTTGACTGAAGATGGGCAAAGTTACTATCTGGATATTAAAGAAATATTCACATCAATAAATGAAGCAACGCGTAAACTTCAGGCACGAAGTGCTAAAGGCGCTTTGACTGTCAGTCTTTCACCCAGTTTTGCTATTCAGTGGCTGGTTCCAAGGTTGTCTAGCTTTAATTTAGCTTATCCTGGAATTGATGTCAGGATACAGGCGGTAGACAGAGAGGAAGATAAGCTCGCCGATGATGTTGATGTTGCTATCTTTTATGGCCGTGGAAACTGGCCGGGGTTGCGAACGGATCGTCTTTATGCGGAATATTTGCTTCCCGTTTGCGCTCCTTCGTTACTGACCGGGGAAAACCCGTTGAAAACTCCCGCAGATTTGGCGCGCCATATGTTGTTACACGATACTTCCCGCCGTAATTGGCAGGCTTATATACGCCAGCTTGATATGCAGCAGCAGATAAATGTTCAGCAAGGGCCGATATTCAGCCATAGTGCAATGGTGATTCAGGCCGCAGTTCATGGTCAGGGGATTGCATTGGCAAATAATGTTATGGCTCGGACTGAAATTGATGCCGGGCGTTTAGTGTGTCCATTTAATGATGTATTAGTGAGTAAGAATGCATTTTATCTTGTCTGTCATGACAATCAGGCTGAGTTAGGGAAAATAGCAGCATTCCGGCAATGGGTGCTGGCACAGGCAGCCAGTGAGCAAGAGAAACTGGGCTTTATTACCAATGAAAAAGAATAAGAAGAGAATAAGGTATTCGGGCTGTAAGAACTCTCAGATATAATGTGAAAAAGGAAGATAACAGTGAATAGTCGTTTAATGCTTATCTTTGCTGGCTTCAGTGGTTTTTTCTATGTGGCGTTTGGTGCTGTCGTGTCGCATTTTTTATCCCCGATGATGGCAAAATATCAGATAAGTTGGATTTATCTCGGCCTGCAATATCAAGGTATCCACACTTTGGCAATGATGGCGATGTCTGCCATGTTGATGCGTAGGGTTATTCTCTGGTTTTACTGGAGTGGTGTCTTTTTCGCGGTAGGCATTTTATTGTTTAGTGGCAGTCTCTATTGTATGGCCTTATTGCAAGCTAAATTTTTTACTTATATTACCCCAGTTGGAGGGCTCAGCTTTCTTATCGGCTGGCTCTTCGTGTTAATTGGCGCTTTGCGTCTAAGGAAATCGGCGCTTCGCCATGAATAAAATTGCTTTATATTGCCGCCCTGGTTTTGAAAAAGAGTGCGCAGCAGAAATCACCGATAAAGCGGGTCAAAAAGAGATTTACGGTTTTGCCCGGGTAAAAGATAACAGTGGTTATGTCCTGTTTGAGTGTTATCAACATGAAGACGCGGATCGGCTTATTCGTGAGATACCATTCCGCGAGTTGATTTTTGCCCGTCAAATGTTGGTCGTGGGTGAACTATTGCGGGATTTATCTCCTGAAGATCGGATAAGCCCGATTATTGGTATGTTACAGGGCGTCATGGAGCGTGCAGGTGAGTTGCGGGTTGAAGTGCCTGATACCAACGAGAGCAAAGAGTTACTGAAATTTTGCCGGAAATTCACTGTTCCGCTGCGTAATGCGATGCGTCAGGAAAAGATCTTGCTGATTACAGAAAACGCTAATCGCCCGGTAATACACGTTTTCTTTATTGCTCCGGGTTGTTGTTATGTTGGTTATTCTTACAGTAATAATAATTCACCATTTTATATGGGCATTCCCCGGCTGAAATTTCCTTCAGATGCGCCAAGTCGCTCAACATTGAAACTGGAAGAAGCTTTTCATGTTTTCATTCCTTATGACGAATGGGAAGAGCGTTTGGCGAGCGGTTTGTATGCGGTTGATTTGGGCGCGTGTCCTGGGGGCTGGACTTATCAACTGGTGAAACGCAGTATGATGGTTCATGCTGTGGATAATGGCCTGATGTCGGAAAGTTTAATGGATACGGGGCAGGTCAAACATCATAAAGTTGATGGTTTTAAATTTGTACCTTCGACAAAAAATATTTATTGGTTGGTGTGTGATATGGTGGAAAAACCAGCAAAAGTAACTCAGCTAATGTCAGATTGGTTGGTTAATGGCTGGTGCCGGGAAGCTATTTTTAATCTTAAATTACCAATGAAAAAGCGTTATGAAGAAGTGGCGTATAATTTGCAGAAAATGCATCTGCAATTAAAGGAAAATGGTATAAATGCGCAAATTCAAGCAAAGCATCTTTATCATGACAGAGAAGAGATAACTGTTCATGTCCGTCGTATTTGGTCTGCTTATGCAGCCAACCGGGACGATTATTGATTCACTTATGTTCATCTGCATTCCAGAATAAATTCCGAAAATAAAGTTTCCCAAATTGCCTCAGATATTCTGAGGCAATTTCATCACGATTTAACGCAATAATTAATATTGCGTTATTTTTATCTGGTAAATGTTGGTTTTTGCTTTACTTAAGGTAAATAATAAATCCAATATATCATTGTGACCGTTTAATGATATATTGGTTTAATATGAAATAGTTAAATGCATTAAGGCTGTAAATTATAATGGATGTTTTCTTGTTTTTTATTCGGTTATAATCTTGATTTATTTTATGAATATATATCAATTGGTTTTCTATTTTATATTGGTTAATTACGGGGGGTATTGAGATATTTCCTTTCTGTTAAATAGTCGTTGCGATAGGTATTCAGATAAATATAATACTCTTTCAATGCATATTGCAAAATGTTAATTGTTGGTTTCTATATTTTGTTTTTAATTTTCTTCAATCAACTATATTGATGTCTCTATCTGTTATTTGTGAATCATAAATATAGTTTAATTGTATTTTGATGAAACTCTTAAAAATAAATAAATTATTAATTATCTTATTATATATGATTTATTTACTGATTTCTCAAGGTTGTTGTCACCTTTATTAATAATAACGTATTGGTTTTATATGGGCATTACCTAACTCAATTTACTTTCAGATTGTCGAGAGCACCTAATATTGCAAGCAGATTGAATTTTTTATCTGGTATTTGGTCTATTTATTTGGTTGACGGTGATAATTGCTAATTATAATTATTCATAAGAATTCTATAAAATTTTTAAATTTTACTTTATGGACAATTAAACAATAGATAATTTAGTTATAATAAAATATCAATAAGAAATTAGCGGCGTTTTTTTTGTCTTAAATAGTTATGTGATATAAAACAATCGCTTATTTGTTTTATGTTATTTTTATCACGTTTATATTAAAAAAATATGTTAATTGCTTTTTACATAATTAACTTTAGTGTTACGTTGTTGTGAAAGGGATTTTCATTGTTATTTGTATGGCCAGGAGGGCCTATTGTTCTCAGGTTTTATTGACTTGTATTTAATTAAATAAAAATTCTAAGTCCTGCATTTATGGAGAGATATATGTCTTTAAAGAAGAAAATTTCATACTCGGAACTTATCGGCTCAGCAAAGGCAAATGAGCTTCAGACACAGTTACAGGCTTATGTACCAGGTAAGGATCCTAATATTGTTGTTGAGCATGAGCCAAGTAAAAATGCTGCAAAAGAATTAATTCGAGGTGATTATCGCTGGGGGCATCAGGGCGACGATAAGTCTGAAACTTTCCAATTAAATTATAGTTTCCTGGAGAGTGAACCGGAGAATATGCCTTGGCATATTACTGGGTTTTCAGCATTTAATGAAGAACAAAGAACTGCTGCGAAACTGTCAATACAATCTTGGACTGATGTCGCTAATATTAATTTCACTGAAACAACTGATTCAGATAAGGCGCACATTACCTTTGGTTTCTTTGACGTTAGTTTGAGGGGGAGCTATGCGTTTGCTTATCTTCCCAGTCCTGAATCGAAACAATCAGGAACCTGGTATAACCTGAAAAGCCACACTTTCTCAGAAAATGATATTGGCGTAAACGGTTATGGCCGTCAGACTTTTACTCATGAAATCGGCCATACATTGGGGTTAGAGCATCCCGCTGACTACAATGCGTCTGATAAGGAAAGACCGACTTATAAGAAGAGCGCCACGTATTTTGAAGATAGCCGCGCTTATACGGTCATGAGTTATTTCAGTGAAAAAAATACCGGACAAGACTTTAAAGGTATTTATTCTTCCGCACCATTACTTAACGATATTTCTGCCATTCAGGAAGTGTATGGCGCTAATAATACAACCCGTACAGGTGACACTGTATATGGTTTTAATTCCAACACTGATCGTGACTTCTTTACTGCAAAAGATGAGAACAGCAAATTGTTGTTCACCGCTTGGGATGCCGGTGGTAATGACACATTTGATTTCTCTGGTTTTACTCAGGATCAGCGTATCAACCTGAATGAAACTTCCTTCTCGGATGTCGGCGGCCTGAAAGGAAACGTCTCTATTGCCCGTGGCGTAACAATTGAAAATGCGATTGGCGGCAGTGGTAATGACATTCTGATCGGGAATGACGCAGAAAATATTCTGAAGGGTGGTGCCGGTGATGACATTATCTACGGTGGCCTGGGTGCAGATCAGCTTTGGGGCGGGGAAGGCAAAGATACATTTGTTTACCTGAGCGCTAAAGAATCACCACCTCTTGAGCGTGATTGGATCCATGACTTCGTTTCCGGCGAGGACAAGATTGATGTGTCGTTGTTCGATCTGGGTGAAGCAGGGAAAGGCGGCGTTAAGTTTGTCAGGGAGTTCACTGGCGCAGTCGGGGAAGCAGTGCTTCGCTATGATACGGTTAACAAGGTGAATGATTTCGCTATTAATTTAGGTGATGAATTCTCCTACGATGATTTTTGGGTGAAAATTGTCGGAGAGCCGATATTAGAGTCTGATTTCATCCTTGCATAACACAACAACACAACCGCATCTGACTGGATGCGGTTATGAGTTTGGAGGCGGAATGACTTGTTCAGCCTGGTGTCTGAAATTTGTGCTCTTTGCTTCTCTTGTATTCAGTGTTATCGGAGGAAGTATGGCAAGTAGTCTTCATCTCCCATACGCCAGTGAATTAAAAGGCGTGTGGCGACTGTCGGATGAACATCAGCAATGTGATGTCTCATTGACTGACCAACCATTACCTGAAGGGTCAATTTGGTCACTTAACGGTGATAGCGCCTGCTTGACGGATATGTTTGGCGAGGTACCTGCCGGGTGGCGGCCTACTCCTGATGGCATCACGATTACCGATGAGCAGGGCAGTGGTTTGGCTTTCTTCGCTCAGGAGTCGGATGGCTGGTTTGCTCGCTTTGCTGGTGGCCGGGAATTGATGATGAAGCCCAATAAGAAAAGTGGATAGGGCGGGAAACGTTAGCGTCAGATGGCGATTTTTTTAGAAAGATAAAAAAATATATCAAACAGTTATTAAGGAAATACTGTGAAATTACATCTCCCGAAGGATGAAATTACTGATGTTATTCGTGCCCGTAGCCGGGTGTTCTGGACTATCGGGTTGTTCACTGCCTTTATTAACCTGCTGATGTTGGTTCCATCTGTTTATATGTTGCAGGTTTATGACAGAGTATTGCCATCTGGCAATGAAATCACTTTGCTGATGTTGACTCTGATTACTCTTGGCATGTTTACCATGATGGGTATGCTGGAATATATCCGCAGCATGATTGTCATTCGTATCGGTAGTCAGCTTGATATGAAGCTGAATAATCGTGTTTATACTGCATCTTATGAATCAAATCTGAAAAATGGCACAACAGATGCGGGTCAGATGCTCAATGATTTGGCAAATATCCGTCAGTTTTTGACCGGAAATGCCTTGTTTGCTTTCTTTGATGCCCCCTGGTTTCCAATCTATCTGTTGGTTATTTTTCTTTTTAACCCTTGGCTTGGTTTATTGGCATTGATAGGTGCTCTGGTATTAATTGCCCTTGCTGCGCTGAATCAATGGTTATCCAGTCAGCCTTTGTCCGAAGCAAGTCAACTCTCTCTGCGTTCAGCCAGCCTTGCCAGCACTAACTTACGTAACGCAGAAGTAATAGAAGCGTTAGGCATGTTGCCGGTGCTTCGCCGGAGATGGTTTGGGTTGCATGAACGTTTTCTGAATTTCCAGCGCATTGCCAGTGAACGGGCTTCTGTGATTAATTCAGTCACTAAAACTTTGCGTATGGCATTACAGTCGCTGATCCTCGGATTAGGGGGCTGGTTGGCGATTGGCGGGCATATCACGCCGGGAATGATGATTGCGGCTTCAATTCTGATGGGGCGTGCGCTTTCACCGATTGAACAACTTATTCAAGCTTGGAAAGGCTGGAGTGGCGCCCGTCTATCATGGCAACGGTTAACAAACCTGTTGGAACAACAACCAGAACGGAAACCGGGAATGTCATTACCCGCACCAAAAGGCAATTTGGCTGTGGATAAAGTTTCTGCCGCGCCTCCGGGAAGAAACAGCAAAGTTGTTTTACAGGATGTCAGCTTTACGCTGGATGCGGGGGATGTGCTGGGATTAATTGGCCCCAGTGCTTCCGGGAAATCGACCCTTGCCAGGTTACTTGTCGGAATATGGCCGGCACAGGAAGGTGTTGTACGCCTAGATAATGCCGATATTTATCAATGGAATAAAGACGAATTGGGTTCCTCAATAGGCTATTTGCCGCAAGATATTGAGCTGTTTGGCGGCACTATTGCTGAGAACATTGCCCGTTTTAATGAAGTGGAGCCGGAAAAGGTTGTTAAGGCGGCACAGAAAGCGGGGGTTCATGAGCTGGTATTGGCTCTTGATAAGGGTTATGACACGGTTATTGGCGCCGGAGGGGTTGGGTTATCTGGTGGGCAGAAGCAGCGAATTGGTCTTGCCCGCGCGTTATATGATGAGCCGTCATTGGTGGTCTTGGATGAACCTAATTCCAGCTTGGATGAAGCAGGGGAAAGAGCACTGAATGAGGCTATTGCCCAGCTGAAAGCGCAAGGAAAAACAGTGATTGTGATTACTCATCGCATGTCATTGTTGTCACAGACAAACAAAATATTGTTGCTGGTTCAGGGAAAAATGAAGATGTTTGGTTCATCTCAGCAGGTGATAGCGGCTTTATCGCAACAAAATCAGGAACATTCTGCGGCCAAGGCAGTAGCACAGGCATCATAAGTAAATAGGCATTCAATCATAATAATATTAAATAGCTGAGACGGAGATTTCTGTCCGGGAGTGGATATGTCTGATCAGATTACGCCGGTAAGAGATGGAAAAGGATTGTTGCTTCTGGAAGAAAGGTATTTTTTACGACTAGGATGGTTAGTGATTGGGGTGGGGATCCTGGGGTTTCTTATTTGGGCAGTATTGGCGCCGTTGGATAAGGGGGTTGCCTCTTCAGGCGTGGTGGTGGTGGATGGCAATCGTAAAACCGTTCAGGCCCCGGCAAGCGGTATTATCAGCCAGATTAAGGTTGTTGAAGGCGAAACAATCAAAGCGGGTCAGACACTGGTCCAGCTCAGTCAGGTGCAGGCAAAAGCCCAAGTCGATGCGCTACAGGATCAACTGCATACCACACTAGCAACGGAAGCGCGTTTATTGGCGGAACAGCATGGTGATGAAACTCTGATTTTCCCTGAAATATTACAGCAATTACAATCTGAACCCCGGGTGAAAGAGATCATCGTACTGCAAAAACAGCTGTTTGCATCACGTCGTGAAATGCTGCAAAGCGACTTGGAAGGGCTTGAACAGTCTGTTAAAGGCACAGATTTTCAGATTAAAGGGTTGAAATCTTCTCTTGTCAGCAAGCGTGTGCAGCAGGCGGCGCTTAAGGAGCAGATAACTAATCTTAAATCTTTATCGGATGAGGGATATTTCCCGCGTAACCGTTATCTGGAGCTGTTGCGTGAGCAGGCTGAACTCAACAGCGGCATAGCGGAAATGGTAGGACGTGCTGGTCAGCTTGAAAAACAGTTACAGGAAACACAGCAGCGTATTATTCAGCGCAAAGCAGACTATCAGCGGGAAGTTCGCACTCAATTGGCGGATGTGCAGGTTGCTGCTAGCGAATACAGAAATAAGCTGGATACCGCACAGTTTGAGCTTACCCATACCTCAATTGTCGCGCCAGTTGATGGTACGGTTGTCGGATTAAATGTTTTTACGCAAGGTGGTGTTGTTGCTCCCGGCGAAAAACTGATGGAAATCCTGCCGGATCAGATGGCGCTTGAAGTAGAAACCCGTGTTGCGGTGAATTTGGCGGATAAAATCGGTAAAGGGATGGATGTGGATCTGATGTTCACTGCTTTTAACCAGAACCGGACGCCAAAAATTGAAGGGAAAGTGGTCATGGTTTCCGCAGACAGGTTGGTAGATCCTGCAACTAACCAACCTTATTATCAGATGAGGGCTGTTGTTTCTCCTGAAGAGATGGAAAAACTGAAAGGATTGGATATCAGGCCAGGGATGCCGGTTGAGGTCTTTGTTAAAACGGGTTCCCGCTCTTTGTTTAGTTATCTATTTAAGCCATTGGTGGATCGGGCTTCAACATCGTTGATAGAGGAGTAATTATGAAATTGAATCATGCTTCTTTATCCGTGGGTTTGCTTATTCTTTTCAGCGTCGGTTTATTCTCTTTTCCTGCATGGTCGCTAAGTTTGACAGAGGCTTATGTGCTGGCATTAGAAAATGATCCTACTTTTCTTGCTGCAATAAAAGAGAAGGAAGGGGGGGCTGAGTATGAAAAAATTGGCAGAGCAGAATTGTTACCTAAGGTGATGATGTCTTATCAGAATTCACCGAAGAACTGGCAACATACGGAATATCCTGCTGGTTATGATCGTCGGGGAAATAGGATTACTGAAACCCGGGATCGCCAATATCGCAGTTATAACGCAGCGATTGTGATAACTCAGCCATTGATGGATTTTGAAATATTGGCGCGTTATAAAGCCAGTCAGGCTCACACCTTGATGAGTAATGAACGTTTTCGGGCAGATTTTCAGCAGCTGGCTGTCAGGGTCGTGAATGCTTACGTGGATGTGGCTTATGCGCAGGATCAGATTGATTTAGTCGTACGGCAGAAAATGGCTTATGAAAAACAACTGGAACTGAATAAGAAATTGTTTACTTCTGGTGAAGGGACGCGTACTGATGTGGTGGAAACACAATCCCGTTACAGTCAGTCTGTTGCAGATGAAATAGCGGCCAACGACGATTTGGATGCGGCAATTCGGAATTTGCAACTGATTATCGGTGTTCCTCTGCCTGCCGATTTACCGGTACAGAGATTATCGAATAAAAAACAATTTCAGATATCGAAGTTGTCGCCTGGCCGTTATGAGGAATGGGAAAAATTGGCATTAGCTAACAATCCGGCTTTGGCCGCCTCCCGTCAGGAAGTGAAAGCGGCGTATTATGAAGTGCAACGTAACCAGGCCGGTTATTTACCCAGGCTGGAACTTTACGCCTCCCATTCTGAAAACGAATCCAGCAGCGATAATACGGTAGATCAAAAATATCGAACCGACACCATTGGCTTGCGGATGAGCATGAATATCTATAATGGTGGCGGGACGTCTGCCGCTGTGCGTCAGGCAGCGGCACAATACGGCAGAACTAAATATGATCTTGATGCTCAGGCGGGAGAAATCCTTAATGCATTACGACGTAACTATAATCAGTACCTGAATAGCGAAAAACGGATCAATGCTTATGAAATAGCTGTTGAATCAGCCAGTTTGCAGGTAGATGCGACCAGCAAAAGTGTTGTTCTCGGACAGCGGGTTAATGTGGATGTCCTGAATGCTGAGCAACAGTTATATACTGCCCGGCGTGATCTTTCTCAGGCAAAATATAACTACATTAAAGCTTGGATCGGCCTGCTTAATGAGGCCGGAGAATTAAAAGGCGAACATCTGGATAAGATAGCCGGTTATTTTCGCTAGTTTGCAGTTGTCAGCCGGAGTTGTTGCAGATTGCCAGTTAAAGCCAGATCGGTACGTAATGACGCAACTTTCCGGCTGATAAAAGCGATTTCTTTATTTGACTCCAGTTTGTTGCGCCATTTATCGGGCTGTTGATCGAGGTTCTGGAAAAGGTTATCCAGCGTACCGGACTGTTGCAGTAAAGTGGCTGCGGTTTTAGGGCCGATTCCCAGAACTCCAGGGATCTTACTGCTGCTGATACCCGCCAGGCCCCAGTAATCAGGCAACTGCGCCGGTAAAACGCCAAATTCTCGTTGAACAAATGGCATATCCAACCAGCGTTTCTGGAAATAGTCCCGGATACGGATATTCGGTGAAAGTAACTGGCAATAACCTTTATCGGTAGAAACAATGGTCACATTATGACCAGGGGAAGCGATTTTTACTGACAGCGTTGCTGCCAGATCATCGGCTTCATGCCCTTGAGCATGCCAACAGGCAACCCCTTGTTGCTCAAATGACGCTCTGATCTGCGGCATTTCTTGTTTCAAATTGTCGGGCATTGGTGAACGGCCTGCTTTGTAGTCAGGCAATATTTGGTGGCGCCAGCTATGACTACGATCTTCTTCATCAAATACGGCAACAGCATGTGTGGGATTGGTATGTTGGATCAACTGCCTTAACGCATGTTCACAAGCGGGAATACATGGGCTACCCTGCACCGCGTGAATACGGCGGATAAGGTTAAGGGCATCAACAATCAGAAGGTGTATCATATGGGTCACTATCCAGCAGAGTTATGCTCCATCCGTGGAGCAGACATCATTTTCTTGGGGCATTTTAACTGATAATTTCGTAGCAGGGTTCGTAGGCTGTGCCTCCTGGTAATTTCATCCGATGTTGTTCCACAAAGTTTTTCAACAGATTATCCATACGGCGCATTATTTCAGTATCACCATGGATTTTGAATGGGCCATGTTTTTCAATCGTTTGAATACCAATCTCCTTCACGTTACCTGCAACAATCCCAGAGAAAGCACGGCGTAGCGATGCTGCCAATTTTTCCGGCGACTGATCGGGATAGAGATTGAGATTAACCATGTTTTCATGCGCTGGCTCGAATGGTTGTTGCAGATCATGATTGATCTTTATTGACCAATTAAAGCTGTATGCATCACCGGTACTGTGTCGGTTATCTCTCACTAATGGCATCGCTTTTTTCATTACCTGGGCAACTTCCGGCGCATTATCAATAATAATGTGATAGTAGCGTCGTGCCTCTTTTCCTAATGTGTGAATAATAAATTCATCCATGACCTGGAAATAGTCTGCACTCTCCTCCGGACCGGTAAGAATCAATGGCAGCACTTGCCCCTGGTTTTCCGGGTTCATCAGAATGCCGAGCAGATAGAGTAATTCTTCTGCTGTGCCGACGCCGCCTGGGAAAATAATGATGCCGTGAGCAATGCGAACAAAAGCTTCCAGACGTTTTTCTATGTCTGGCATGATAACCAGTTCGTTCACGAGTGGGTTAGGGGGTTCGGCCGCAATGATGGAGGGTTCAGTGATACCGATAAAGCGGCTATTTTTATAATTCTGTTGGGCATGACCTACAGCTGCGCCTTTCATCGGTGCTTCCATTGCACCAGGGCCACAGCCGGTACAGATATTGAGCCCACGTAACCCAAGCTGATTACCGACTTTACGGCCATACTGATACTCTTGCTTACTAACTGAATGGCCTCCCCAACAGACGATCATGTTGGGATCTTCATTGGTATGCAGCGTTCTGGCATTGCGTAGAATAGAGAATACTCTGTTGGTGATATGTGCGCTATTTTCCAGATCGAGATGATGCTGTTGTTCTGAATTGGTAATTTGAGCATGAACAAACAGGATATCCCGAAGTACTGCGAATAAATTAGCTTGTAGTGAATGGATAATTTTCCCATCAACAAATGCATCTTCTGGTGGGTTCACCAGTTCCAGTTTTACCCCGCGCTCACGGCGCAATACGTTAATATCAAAATCTGTGTATTTAGAGAGCAGCTCTTTACTATTATCGGTTTGGCTACCTGAATTGAGTACAGCCAGTGAGCAGTTACGGAACAGGCGATACAGATCACTTTTGGCGGTACTCTTTAGCATATCTACTTCAAGTTGAGATAATAGATCCATTGAGCCGAGTGGGTTGATATGTGTGATCAAGAATGACTCCTTTATACCGTGTATGGATTACACATCAATATCACTAAACTGAATGTATTACATTGCCTATTTCAGCTTATTTTGAACAAACGGCACTCAGAAAATTGACATCCTCCCCTTCCTAAAAGAAGGCGATTCCTGCAACCAGACGGCGATGCCCCGCCGTAAGAATGTTCATTGCCGCATTTCTGTCGCGGTTGCGTGTTGCTCCGCACTCAACACATGTCCATTCTCTTATTCGCAAACCTGCTCTACCTTTTGGACTGCCGTCGGAGATAGCTCCGCAGTACGAACAGGTCTGGGTGGAGTCGTTTTCGTTTACAACATCAAACACCACTGACCGCGCAATCGCTTTCACCTCATACACCACCTGGCGCAGGAGCTTCACATGCTTGTCCTTAACCCGGACAGAGAGTATTTTGGTCTGCATTGTCATAATGTGTTATTATATGCAGAAATTAATCATAAAATCAAAGTTAGTCTATGAATGAAATACGAACAGGTCGGCACTGTGTATTCATGATGCACGCTCATCTTATTTTCGTCACAAAATATCGGGGTCAGATATTCAGCAATGAGCATCTCATAAAGCTGGAAGCGCTCATGCGAGGCGTATGCAGGCAGTTTGAAGTTGAACTGAAGGAGTTCAACGGGGGATCAGATCACATTCACATGTTGATTCATTTCCCGCCCAAAGTCGCTATCAGCAAGCTGGTTAACAGTCTGAAAGGGGTTAGCAGCCGAAAAATGAAAATGTTTTTCCCTGAATTACACAAACCCGCATGGAAAAGCGATGCGCTATGGTCGCCATCATACTTTGCAGGTAGTGTGAGCGGCGCTCCTCTTGAAGTTGTTAAGCAATATATTGAGCAGCAGAACCGCCCTCGATAATTTTTTAATTCATCATTGTGCGCACTCATTTGAAATGCGCTCTGAAAATCCCTGGAATGATAGAATGCTATCAATGCGCGGTTATCATGAAAAGAGCCATTAAAGTCCGCCTCTATCCCACTGTTGAACAGGCTGAATTTCTGAATCTCAGTTCGGTGCAGTGCGTTGCGTCTTTAACAAAGCGCTCCATATCAGCCGCCACATGTACCAGCGCAGCGGATTATCGTTAAATCCGAAACGCGACTTAAAGCCGTTATCCATCGGGAAATCATCGGCAAGGTATCAAGTATCACTATGACACGTAGTGCGACGGGTAAATACTCTGCCGCGATTCTTTGACCCGCAACAACCGCAATCTGCGGCGGAAACAAAAAGCCTTATCCCGAAAGAAAAAAGGAAGCGCTAACCGGGCGAAAGCGCGGTTACAGGTAGCCAGGTGCCATGAACACGTAGCCAACGCCAGAGCCGATTTTCAGCATAAGCTTTCCCGTACACTGATTGACGAAAACCAGGCGATCATTGTGGAGACGCTGAAAACGGCAAACATGATGAAAAATCACAGACTTGCCCGTGCTATTGGGGATACAGGCTGGCACAGTTTCATCAGCAGGCTGGAATACAAAGCGGAACAAAAAGGCGTTTATGTGGTGAAACTCGATCAGTGGTACGCCAGTTCCAGAAGGTGTCATTGTTGTGGTGGCAAGATGTCGGAAATGCCGCTCGCGTTGAATAGTCCACCGGTAGGAAAGAGCCGTATTGCCGGCTCTGATGGGTTACCCGCATGGGGTGATATTCCGCCACCATCTCAAAAAGAGCTGCAACGTTCGGCAGAACGAAAGAAGCAGCATCTGATGTCACAGGCCGCAAATACTATCGCACCGTTACAGGACGCCGTTGATTTGGATATTGCTACGGATAAAGAACAAACCACACTAACTGAATGGCGTAAATACCGAGTGTTGCTCAGTCGGGTGGATTGCTCAATTGCCCCTGATATCGTATGGCCGGAACAACCAAAGTGATGACAGGGTGTGTAACCGCAAACGTCATTGCTATTGATCTCATACCAATCCAGACATGGTGGTCTAACCAACATCATTCAGGAATATCACCATGCTTTTCGCGGGAAGCCCCTTCCTTTCAGGTTGTTGGTCAACCCATTACATCTGCTGGATTGGGGAATGTAATATCATTAAGAAACGGAAAGTACTTTTGTTGATGTAAAAAAGATTACCTTCATCCTTATCACCACTTTCCAGCATTTAATATATCGCATTCCCCATTGTCAGGATTAAAGATCTAAGTATTGATCACATTTCACACCATCCATTCAGACAGACAAATAATCACACATTAGAATAGTTTGCTTATGTCACTATAAAATTCTCAATATTTCCTATGGAAATATTGCCGTTTTATCACCAAAACCAGATTAACTTAAGAAAAGAGAAAGTCCGATGGATCAACGCAACAACCGAGTGGTCAGGGCCACGAGTTATCTTTTAATTTACCTGACCGCCGTTTATCCCCTTCATCCCGCTATGGCCGCCGGGATAACGCCGGATAATAGCCAGACACAGGTACAACATCAGGGCGGTGTCCCGGTTGTCAATATCGCCACACCGAATGACGCCGGGATATCCCATAATACCTACCAAGCGTTTAACGTTGCCACTCAAGGCGCCATACTCAATAACGCTACCCAAACGGCGCAATCACAACTGGCCGGGCAACTTAACGCCAACCCTAATTTGCATGGCAAAGCGGCGGAACTGATTATCAATGAAGTCACCGGCAACGGACGCTCTGAGCTGCAAGGTCAGCTGGAAATTGTCGGCAATAAAGCCAATGTGATGATTGCCAACCCTAACGGTATTACCTGTGATGGCTGTGGTTTTATCAATACTGCCAGTGCAACCCTGACCACCGGTAAACCCCAGTTTGACAAACAGGGTGCGCTGGAAGCGTTGGAAGTTAAACAAGGCCAGATCACCATTGGCGGCAAAGGGCTGGAGGGCAAAGCGACGGATTATGTCGATATCATCAGCCGGGCGACGGAATTAAACGGAAAGATTCAGGCCAACACGCTCTCTTTGACGCAGGGCGCCAACCGCATCAGCTTAAAAGACGGCACGGTTAACCCGCTTGCCGGAGAGGGCGCTAAACCGCAATTAGCCATTGATACCAAAGCGCTGGGCGGCATGTATGCCAATAAAATCCGGCTGGTGGCTACTGAGGATGGCGTTGGGGTTAATTTGAAAGAGTTAACCAGCGACCAGCGTGATATTACTTTAAACGTTAATGGCAAAATTGAATTAGGCAATGCTAACGCTAAAACCGACTTCAATATTATCGGCAAAGAAACTGATATTGCCCCAAATATTACCGTGCAAGCAGAGCGAGATATTACCCTGGCAAACACCACGCTGGAGAATAAAGGTAGCGTAACTGCCGGCCGGGATATGCGGGTATTTGGCGACACCGTGCGTAATACCGGGGATAAAGCTTTACTGCAAGCCAGCGATAATCTGTGGATACAGAAAGATGCGCAGGGAAATAAAAATCAATTAGTCGAAAATAGATCGGCAACGATAAAAACCGTGAAAGGGGATTTGGTTGTCAGGACGCATGAGCTGAATAATGCCCGCAGTCTCTATTTTTTTGAAAAAAGAGAAGTCGCTCCCAACCCGGCAGATAAAAATTTCAACATCCTCGAAGCACAACATAAACATGGACATAATTTAAAAAGTATGCACCCCAGTGTCCTCACATCGGGTGGAAATATTTATATTAACAGTGAGATATTATCAAATCAGGAATTGAGCAAAATTGAAGCCGAAAAAGATATTTTCCTGACGGGAAAAAAA